>JAVBKE010000136.1:0-8363 GCA_031554185.1 Caryophanales bacterium | reverse complement strand
ATTATGTTATATTCAGCTGGTCCAGTTATGCAGGGCATCCGGTAGATGTGTTTAAAATATGGGAAGGCGGACTTGCCATTCACGGTGCACTAATTGGCGGTGCAATTACCGCTTACATCTTTACTAGGAGGAGGAAGTTACCGTTTTGGCTACTTGCTGATGTGATAGCACCGAGTATCATGCTAGGGCAGATCATGGGACGTTGGGGTAATTTTTTCAACCAAGAGGCTTACGGCAGCGAGGTTTCAAAGCGTTTTCTTGAGAATCTGCATTTACCTGATTTCATTATTAATCAAATGTATATCAACGGTGCTTACTACCACCCAACTTTCTTATATGAATCAATTTGGAATCTAGTTGGTTTGGTGCTTGTACTGATCTATCGTCGTAGTAATCAGCGCGTTGGTGAGTCGTTCCTATTATATATTATTTGGTATTCAGTCGGCCGGTTCTTTATTGAATCACTTCGCACAGACTCATTGATGTTCATGGGTTTAAAAACGGCACAGCTAGTGTCCCTTGCATTAATTATAGCTAGTATAATTGTGTGGGTTTATCGAAGAAAAATCAATAGTGTCAGATATATGGATGTACAATTAGCACAAGGGACTAATGAAATTATTGAGGTAGAGAAGAAGGAGTAGGCAAGCATGGCAATGATGAAGCGAGGACTTCTTCTTGGACTGGGGACAACCTGGAAGTTGGCAATGATCATGTTCCCGATCACATTCATCATCACCTTTTTGTCCTATACACCAGTACTTGATTGGGTGATAGCAGTTGTCACCCCTTTGATGAATCTGATTGGCTTGCCAGGGGACGCAGCAATTCCACTAGTCCTCGGTGCTACACTGAATATTTACGCAGCTGTTGGTGCTGCACTTAGTTTGACTTTTACCATAAAAGAAATGTTTATTATTGCCATGATGGTTTCGTTCTGTCATAACATCTTTGTTGAGACAGGTATTGGAATGAAGCTTGGTGCAAAAATGTCTGTGATTGTCAGCGTGAGATTTGGTCTTGCGCTGGCTTCTGCTATATTGATTAATTTATTGTGGTCTGGTGGGTCGGAGATGGCTGTCTCCGGTGGGAGTGCTACTTATTTGGATACCTCGATAACTGGTTTTGGGAGCATTTTCTTGATCTCGATTGAAAAAGCAATTAGCAGTATTTTGCAGGTGATGAAAATCATCTTGCCATTAATGATCGCGATTCAAGTGATGCGTGAGAAGAATTGGCTGGTGAAGATTTCTGATTGGATGATGCCATTGACTCGTTTCTTTGGACTTGAAAAGAAGCATTCATTGACGTTGGTCTCTGGAATGTCACTAGGGTTTGTTTATGGTGCGGGTATTATGCTTGATTCTGCAAAGGAAGACCAAGTAGGTTATGAGGATATTACAAAGATTGTTATGATCTTGATTGCCAGTCATGCTATGTTTGAGGATACTTTAATTTTCATTCCGCTGGGAATTCCAATCGTACCACTTTTTATATTAAGAATGATGACTGCGGCAGCGGTTGCTTTTGTTGCTGCAAAGATAATAGGGAGGAAAAAGCCAGATGGGAAAAGAGATAACAACATTGCTTTTTGATGTAGATGGCACTCTAATTGATACAAATGAATTGATCATTATGTCGTTTTTACACACATTTGAACAGTTTTTTCCAGGGGAATATAAGCGTGAAGATGTGATTCATTTTATTGGGCCAACTTTGGATGAGACGTTCGGTTCAATTGATAGGGAACGAATGGATGAGATGATCAAAGTTTATCGTCAATTTAATGTAGGCAAGCATGATGAAATGGTAAAAGAGTTTGCTGGTGTCGTTGAGACAATTGTCGCTTTAAAAGAAGCAGGGTATAAATTAGGTGTAGTCACTTCGAAAATGAATCAGCTGGCGATTAAAGGATTGCGATTATACGATCTAGATCGTCATTTTGACTGCATTATTGGTTGTGATGATATCATAAAGCCAAAGCCAGATGCTGAACCGGTTTTGAAAGCACTGAGCTTATTAAATGCAACGCCAGAAGAGGCGCTCATGGTTGGCGATCGTCATCATGATATTTTGGCTGGCAAGAATGCTGGAGTAGGCACGGTTGGTGTCAGTTGGTCCCTACTAGGCCGCAAGTATTTAGAAGAATATGATCCTGATTATATTATTGATGATATGAAAGAGTTACTTTCGATTGCGGCAGGTAAGTGATGGCTAGAGTGTAGATAAACAGAGTAATTAAATGGTGAATTGATATGCGTATACTGAGAGGGCATCTTTTCCTTAGAAATTACGGGAGAACATGAATTTCCTCTCGTTTTTTTGCTGATAAATTGATAAAATAGAAAGATGATTTATGAAGGTAGCGTGATTTAGTTGAGTTTTTTTAAAAAGCTATTTGAAGAAGAGGAAGAAAAAGCAAAAACAGCGATAGATGATTCAAATACACAGGGGAAGTTTCGCTTTCCGATTGTTGATGATCGTCCTTTTAATAGTACATTGAAAAATAGAAAAGTTCAGTCGAGCGAATATGCTACTGAAGCTGAAGTACCTTCAAGGATGAAAAGAGCACGTCATTTTCGGACTGCAGATCCTGTGGAGGCACAACCTTCGCGAAGGGTTTCAAGATCAAAGCTGAAACAGCCAGATATGGAGCAGAAAACTGGATTGTTCCGCAAGAAATTCAGACCGCTTGAAGTGCCACCTCCAATGCACTTGATCAATCAAAGCAATGAACCAGATGAACAAGTAGTATTTGAGTTGCCTGATTTGGATGAAAAGTGGGGATTGACTGCAACAAGCACAGATGAACCAATTGATAATGAATATTTGAATGCTATAAATGGGATAGCGGAATCTATCGCTACTGATGGAGAAGAGGGTCATGACGTGAGCGTGCCTGATTCGCTAGAGGATGAGTCTGGGCTGGCGCAACAGTCAAGTATGGCACAATTGCAAACATCAGGGAATGAAGATGTACCGAATCACTATAAGCAGTATCTTTCTCCTGATTTGCTTGCTCAGCCTGAGCAGAAGCCGAATGCTGTTGCCTCACAAAATCAGGGTGTATCGGCATCACCGTTTGTGGCGAATGTACTTAGTGATTCAGTTGAACAGTCTAATCTGCAGGAAGTAGTGCCTGTGAATGACACTCCTGTGATACAAGTAGTGGATTATAGAGCTGAAACCCCAGATGCATTCACTGTCAAGACATCTATCGCGGCTAGTGCTGTACTGCATCAGGATGATCAAGTTGTAGAACCGCAGATAGAGCACACCAAATCCTCTATTGATGAACAGCGACAGGTACAAAATGTAGTAGCTAATCAAACAGTGGCAACACCTGTTCAAAGTGATGAATCTGTAGTCACGGCGCAAAATAACGAGATGTATTCAGAAAGCAATGGGACATCTACAACATCTTCGCCAGTGCAAAGTGCAGATGCTTCATCAGCATTAACGCCAACGCAAAGTATCGAAGCACTTACGGAATCTATATCAGTGCAATGTGCGGAAGTTCCATCAACAACAGTACCAATGCAAAGTATAGAAGTACCTGCTGCATCGATATCAATGCAGCATACAGGCATTAGTGAGGTGGTTGATCAAGCAGAATCTGCGGAGTTAGAGGGTGCTTATCAGCCGTATCAGAAGCCCTTGATTGAATTTTTACGACCGAAAAGTGACCAAGTTGCAGATACAAGTTGGGCTGAGTCGCAAGCACAGGTCTTGGATAGCACATTAATGGAATTCAATGTTAACGCTAGTGTGGTTGACTACGCACAAGGACCATCAGTAACACGATTTGAAATTCAGCCTGAACCTGGCGTCAAGGTCAGTAAGATTACGAATCTCAGTGATGATTTGAAATTAAGTTTGGCAGCACGTGACATCCGGATTGAGGCGCCGATTCCTGGCAAACGGACAGTAGGAATTGAGATTCCAAACCGAGATACACGCCCTGTTTTCATTCGTGAGATTCTGGAAGAGGATGCTTTTCAAAAGCACCCATCACCACTTGCGGTGGCAGTTGGACTGGATATTTCTGGTGAGCCGATTGCAACAGATCTAGTGAAAATGCCGCACGGGCTTGTTGCTGGGTCAACTGGATCTGGTAAGAGCGTCTTTATTAATTCACTCTTGATAAGTCTCCTGTACAAATCATCACCAGATGAAGTGAAATTTCTCTTGATTGATCCGAAGATGGTGGAACTCAATTCTTATAATGGGATTCCTCATCTTGTGTCACCAGTAGTGACAGATCCAAAAGTAGCAACAGCCGCCTTAAAATGGGCAGTTGAAGAGATGGAGCGTCGTTACGATTTATTTGCCAAATCTGGTGTGCGTGATATCGTTCGATTCAATGATAAAGCAAAGTCATATAACCAGGCAACTAGCCAGCTTCCATACATTGTCATTGTGATCGATGAGTTAGCTGATTTAATGATGACAGCACCAGTCGATGTTGAGGAAGCGATTTGCCGGATTGCACAAAAGGCACGTGCTGCTGGGATGCACCTGATTGTTGCGACCCAGAGACCATCAGTAGATGTCATCACTGGTCTCATTAAAGCCAACATTCCAACGAGAATTGCCTTCTCCGTTTCGGCACAGACTGACTCACGGACAATACTTGATCAAGGCGGTGCAGAAAAGTTACTTGGTCGTGGCGATATGTTATTTCTTGAGAATGGCACATCAAAATCTGTTCGTTTACAAGGAACCTATGTATCTGATGATGAGATTGAAGAGATCGTCGACTTTGTCAAAAGACAGGCGAAACCGAACTTCTTGTTTGCGCCTGAAGATCTGATGAAAGCAGAACGCAGTCAATCCGATGAGGACAGTCAAGACCCGTTATTTTTGGAGGCTTGCCGATTTGCGGTGGAGGTCAGTACCATTTCGACTTCAAGTTTACAGCGGAAGTTCCGAGTTGGTTATAATCGAGCGGCGAGAATGATTGATGTGATGGAACAGTATGGTGTTGTTTCAGCACCAAATGGAAGTAAACCACGAACTGTGCTGATATCATATGAAGATTTAGATACGATTAAAGATTTGATCGCTATTGATAATGGCTAACTAGCAGAATGCCTGTTCATTACAATATAACCAATAACTCAAGTAGATAAGGAAAAGGGATGGCTATGAAAGAAATAGAAATGAAGTTAAACGGTGAAATTAGCCGTTTGACGAATCGAACATTTAAATTTGATACACGGATTGCAGAAGGTTGGTTCTCGGCAGTTTATTTTCTCAAAACGAAAGAAATTGTTGAGGAAATGGTCCCTGATAACATTGTCACGATGCAATTTTTTCAACGTGAGCATGGGGTTATTTGTGGAACGGATGAAGCCATTGCTTTAATCCAGTCATTTGCGGAAGATCCAATGGCATTAGAGATTTATTCTTTAAAAGATGGCGATAAAATGGATCCATTTGAAACGGTGATGACGATCACTGGTTCTTATCAGAACTTCGGTTTTCTTGAGGGAATCATTGATGGCATTTTAGCAAGAAGAAGCTCTGTTGCAACCAATGTTTATAATGTAGTTAAAGCAGCAAAAGCTTCTGGTGTGCAAAAGCCAGTTATTTTCATGGGTGATCGTGATGATCATTTCCAGATGCAATCTGGTGATGGCTATGCTGCTTATATCGGCGGATCAACAGCGCAAGCAACACGTGCAATGAATGAATGGTGGGGTGTGGAAGGCATGGGGACAATGCCGCATGCACTAATCCAACTATTTGACGGCGACATCGTAAAAGCGTGCCAGGCCTACACGAAGAAATTCCCGCATGATGATCTAATGGCGCTTGTAGACTATAACAATGATTGTATCGAGGATTCATTAAAAGTGGCTCGTGAATTTGGTGATAAGCTAAAAGGTGTTCGAGTCGATACATCGAGAACAATGATTGATCAGTATTTTCTTAGAAATCAGCAAGTGCTCGGAACATTTGACCCACGTGGTGTTTGTGCAGAACTAGTAATTGCCTTACGAAAAGCTTTAGATCTAGAAGGTTATCAGCATGTGAAGATCTGTGTAAGTGGCGGTTTCACTGTCGATCGAATTAAATATTTTGAGAAAAACGGTGTCCCGGTTGATATGTATGGCGTTGGTGGCAGTTTGCTCAAGGTAAACCTAGGCTTCACCGGTGACAACGTTCAATTAAATGGTAAATCACAGGCGAAACAAGGACGTAAATATCGACCAAATCCCCGTTTAGAAAGGGTAGAACTGCTGAACTATTGTCCGCAATGATTGAGATGGGAAGTTGCCATGGTCACAGTGTGGGTGAAATCCATAACAGATAATAAGTAGTATTTATGGTGAGTATTACAAGTTGACTTTAGGCTGTTTTTCAGGCATTCTAAATTGTGATTCTTGAAAGCAGGTTGTATTTTTAAAAATAATTTTTGTGATTTGTGATGTTTATTAAATTTGTCGCCCAGTTGTTAGGCATAATAAGAATATCAATAAAATATATAGAAGATAGAGCGCCGTGCTAAAGTGGCGTCGGGGGTAGGACATGACAGTGTATCATTTCGTGGGAATCAAAGGATCGGGCATGAGTGCGTTGGCGCAAGTGCTCTTCGATATGGGACTTAAAGTGCAAGGATCAGATGTAGATAAGCATTTTTTTACAGAGGATGCGTTAGTTGAAAGAGGTATTTCCATTCAGTCTTTTTCTGAGAACAATGTTGAAAAGGGCATGACGGTAATCGCTGGTAATGCCTTTCCAGAAACACATGTTGAGATTGTGCGTGCGATGGCGCTTGGTGTTCCAATTATACGTTACCATCATTTTTTAGGTGAACTATTGAAACGTTATACGAGCGTAGCGGTCACTGGTTGTCATGGAAAGACTTCGACAACTGGACTGCTCGCCCACGTGCTGAGAGGGCTTGCGCCTACATCTTTTCTCATTGGTGATGGCACTGGTCATGGCGATGAAGGCGCTGAATATTTTGCTTTTGAAGCATGTGAATACCGTCGTCATTTCTTATCCTACCATCCCGACTACTGCATTATGACGAATATCGATTTCGACCACCCAGACTATTATAAAAATATGGACGATGTCTCTGATGCCTTTCAGGAGATGGCAAACAACGTTGGTAAAGGGATTATTGCAGACGGAGATGATGAAAATCTTCGTAAACTGCGAGCTGATATTCCAATTATTTATTATGGATTCGGTGATGATAATGAGTTCCAAGCACGAAATGTGGAGAGCACAACGAAAGGAACAAGTTTTGATGTCTATGTAAAAGGCGAGCTTCTTGAGACATTCTTAATCCCGACATATGGTAATCACAGTGTATTAAATGCGTTAAGTGTCATCGCGCTTTGTACATGTGAACAACGCGATTTGGCGATTCTCAAATTGCAATTGGCTTCATTTACTGGTGTGAAAAGACGTTTTACCGAGAAGGTGTTTGATGGTCAGACATTGATTGATGATTATGCACATCACCCTACTGAGATCTTTGCAACATTGGATTCAGCGCGAAAAAAATACCCCGAGCGTGAGCTTGTTGCAATTTTCCAACCACATACATTTACGCGAACACAAAAGTTCTTAAGAGAGTTTGCTGAAGTACTGAAGGGTGCTAATAAAGTATATCTTTGTGATATTTTTGGTTCAGCTAGGGAGGAAGCGGGTAGTTTATCAATTGAGGATTTGCGTAAGGAGATTCCGGGTGCGGAAATCCTTTCTGAAAATGATACAGTTAGGCTTCGTGAGCATGTAGAGGCAGTGCTGATTTTTATGGGTGCTGGAGATGTACAGAAATATCAAGCTGCCTATGAGCAGTTGTGAGCTGAACTGGTTATTGGTAAATAAATATTTAATCTAATTAAAATCCAGAGAAAATGATTTTACAATTTTCTCTGGATTTTTTCTAGCGATTACTTTAGCTTCTCAGGATTCAAACAATTAAGCTCAGGCAACACGAAGCGGCCATCCTTACGAATCAAGACATCGTCAAACCAGATCTCGCCTCCACCCCACTCAGGGCGTTGGATGTTAACCAAATCCCAATGAATCGCAGAATGATTCCCATTTGAGGCGGCTTCATAGCAAGAGCCGGGTGTAAAGTGGAAGCTACCATCAATTTTTTCATCAAATAAGATATCTTGCATGGGTGTTGAAATATAAGGGTTAACACCGATTGCAAATTCTCCAACGTAGCGGGCGCCTTCATCTGTATCAAATACTTGGTTAATTCGCTCGTTATCATTTGAAGTGGCTTCGATTATCTTGCCATTTTCAAATGTCAATTTGACATTCTCATGAGTGAAGCCTTGATAAGGAGAAGCACAATTGTATGAGATCACCCCATTGACTGAGCCGCG
>JAVBKE010000045.1:0-3106 GCA_031554185.1 Caryophanales bacterium | reverse complement strand
ATGAAACTCAAATTTATGTCCATCCGGATCTGTAAAATATATTGATTTTTTATCCATTTCATTTCTCTCACGACTAGGTAATATGTAAACATTGAGGTCTTTGAGCTTTAAAGCTATATCTTCAAAATCTTCGTCTTCAATAGAAAAGGCAATATGTGTGTAAGATGAGTTCTCTTGATTTCTCGGTACGTTCTCTTCCAAATTCAAAGCTAACCAAAGTCCATTTAAGTTAAAATATGCAGTTTTTAGCCCCTTAACTAACAACTTTGCGTCAAACACTTCTTTATAAAACTTTATAGACTCCTCTAAATTAGAAACAGAAAAGGTTAAATGATTTATACCATGTATTTTCATTATTCTTAGCATCACCCTTCAACAACTGTAATATCAATTCTAACTTTCAACAAACCCCGTGTCTACTCTTCAATAAGGGATTGAAATTCATCTGTTTTCATATACAATTCCAAAGCCTTTAAAATGACGTCCATAACCTTCTTTTCTGGAAGTTTGAATTTCTTTGTTGACTTACCAACTTGCTCGTGAATATTTGGTTTAGGTCCTTGCTTTTGAACCAGCACCACCTGCTAATAAGTTTGTCAGTAAGTTTCCCTGCTTTTTCAATCTCCCTCATTTTTCCAATACTGACTGAGTTAAGACTGCAACTTTTATCTTGTAAAAGCTCATACACTTGAAGCTGATGTTCTTTTAAAAGGTAGCTTAAATCCACCTGATTAAGAGAGCCAAATCTTACTAGCTTTTTACCAAAGGGTTTTTTCAACCTCAACGTTTTTCTTCAACAAAAAATCACTCAGTCCCCTGAGTGATCCCCATTTCTATAATTCCAGCTCGCCCATCCGTAACAATTCCACCACTGCTTGGGATCGCCCTTTAACACCAATCTTCTGCATGGAATTAGAAATATGATTCCGCACAGTTTTTTCGCTAATGAACAGTTCTTTAGCGATTTCACGTGTAGTTTTATCCTGAATGAGGAGTTCAAAGACCTCACGTTCACGTTTAGTCAATAAATTTTTCCGGGAAAATTCGTTATCTTTCAAGTAAGTAACCCTCCTGACCCTAAGGAAAGGTATATATTTTGTCTGTATAGTGTATGACAATGAGATTCAGTTGTGAGTGGGTCCTTTGCTTAAATCATTTATATGCAAATCAGCACATTGAATAACAAAAGAAATATTGGATTTAATCCATATCAAGCCTCTAACAGGATTCGAACCCGCACTCCTTTTCGTAAGCATGATCTTAGGAAATTCTAATTTCAAAATTAGAAAACAACACGCTTTCCTACGGAATCTCACCATCAGGAGTTCCACCTGCTGTATTTACTTTTCACCCGCCCTGCGATCCGTTCTCTACAATGTTTTTAACCGCTCTTCATTCTAGAGTTACGGAGGCATTTGTTTCATTATCTTCTTTTTCGGACATTTCATCATTTAAAATTTTCTACAAACTTGATCAACTAGGTAATTTTCTAAAACAGGTATCTGCAAACAGAACCCCCCGGGCCATCAGCAGTTTCTACACTCCGTTTTAGACTGCTTTGTCATGCAAGCCGTGAATTATGTCTTCAATCGGTTTTAGATAATTCTAGCATGCACGCTACTTGCTAAATCGTCCCACAATTTAAAGTAGCGTGGGTATTTCAGGAAAGTCTCTCGGTGCAACTTCGTTACATTCGAACCTTCCCTGAGACGCTCCATTTCTAAGCGCTTGCTTTTGCACCTCAATAAAAAAGAGCAAATGCGTACTCTCCACATTCGCTCGCTCCAGACTTAAATTAATTCTCCTCACATGATCAGAAAAATACCCCATAAGCACCAACTGCTAACACTGAACCAATAACTGGACCAACAATCGGTATCCAAGCATAGCCCCAATCAGCGCTACTCTTATTTGGAATTGGCAACAGCGCATAAGCAAGTCTTGGCCCAAAATCACGCGCTGGATTAATCGCAAACCCTGTTGTCGGTCCAAAAGCAACGCCAATCACAAAGATCAACAAACCAACTATCATCGGATAAAGCCCTGGTGCAATATCACTTACTATTAAGCACAATACACTGAAAATAAAGCTAAATGTCGCAATGATCTCGCTTAATAAATTCATTGGCGTATTTTTAATTGCTGGGCCTGTGCAGAAGATTCCTTTTGTATTCACTTCTTGCGGCGTCACCTTGAAATGTGTGTAGTAGTGAACTACCGTCACCGAAGCACCTACAAAAGCTCCAATGACTTGTGCAATAATATAAGGCAAAACATCACTCCATGGAAATGCCCCATCAACCGCAAGTGCAATCGTTACAGCTGGATTTAAATGTGCACCACTCGGTAATGAAATAAACACAGCGATCATCACTGCAAACGCCCAACCTAAGCATATCAACAACCAACTCGAACCCTGCGACAATGATTTATTGAGCGTAACACCAGCTATAATTGAACTACCAAAAGCAATCAGAAATGCAGTACCTATGAATTCTATTAAATAATTCTCCATTGTCTCTTCCTCCATCAATTACTTAAATTAGCTGCATGACAATTCCCCTAATCTCTTGGTGCGTTGGCTGAATGGGGTTTGTTGGTAAACAGACATCCTTCAAGGCATTTGTCGCCACATCATCCAAAGATTGAATCACAGTTTCATAAGAAGCACCTGCTTCAGAGAGCGTTTTCGGCACCTGCATCTTCGTCATCAATTCCAAAAGGCTTTCTTGCAAAAGTTGAACTGCTTCCGCATTTGAATCATGCACTGTAGCCATCTGACAAACTCGCGCTAATTCTGCATACTTAGCTTCTACCCTCACACATTTAGAAGCGTTAAAACGAATTACATGTACAAGTAGTAGCGCATTCGCCAGCCCGTGTGGAATATGGAACTGCGCACCCAGTTGATGTGCAATACTATGATTCAGCCCTAAATTAGCATTATTAAATGCTATCCCAGCCATTGTCGAAGCATTGTGCATTCTTTCACGCGCCTTGATATCACTACCATCTAAATAACAGGGCAGTAAGTACTCCAATGCTATTCGAACACTCTTCTCACTAAGTGCATCTGAAAAATCAGTAGCCTCCGTTGATACATAGG
>JAVBKE010000054.1:0-34740 GCA_031554185.1 Caryophanales bacterium | reverse complement strand
AAGTTTCGATGAGGAATATTCGAATGAACTAGCTGGTGAAACGTTGAGAAACACTGAAGGAGCCTCTAAACAACTCCATACAGATGTCTCTCAAGATTTCAATGAAGAAGTTTCTGCAGAATTTGTTGAAGCAGAACCAGCGAAGTATGATCGAAAAACGACGAGTGATGCAAATGTGGGAAGTGGCGCAACGCTGAGTATCATTGGTATTATCCTTGCGATCATATCAATGTTTTGGATGCCCGTTACACTTGCGATTATTGCCATTGTCATGGGGATTGCCGGCCTAGCTAAGAAATCTGTTGGGCTTGGAACAACTGCCATTATTCTAGGTACTGCCTCATTGTTCATGCAAATGTTCTGGGGACCATTCTAAAACAGTAGCACTTTTTGGGCATCTGCTAAGTTGTCAAAACCATGCATTAAAGTCAGCCTAAAGAAACAGTCATTTTCACCATTTTTAATGATCCTATACACCAAAAAACGCAAATGCCGTAGAACCCTACGCATTTGCGTTTACATAGCTTTATTTGGAAATTGAACTGTTTTGCTCAGCATAATAAGCTTCTGCCAAGATATCGATTTCTTTTTTAAGTTCAGAAACCAAATCCTTCTCTGGTACCTTCCGAATGATTTCTCCGTGGCGGAAGAGTAAGCCTTCCCCTCTAGCACCTGCAATGCCAATGTCAGCCTCACGGGCTTCTCCTGGGCCGTTTACTGCACATCCTAATACTGCGACTTTAATTGGCGCTTTGATCTTAGAAATATACTCATCAACTTCATTAGCAATTGAGATTAAGTCAATTTCAATTCTTCCGCAAGTAGGGCAGGAAATCAGTGTAGCAGCATCCGATAGCAATCCATAGACCTTTAATAAATCTCTAGCTACTTTAATTTCTTCAACTGGGTCAGCGCTAAGTGAAATTCTGAGCGTATTGCCAATGCCCATATTGATGATGGCTCCAAGTCCAGCACAACTTTTGACCGTGCCAGAGAACAATGTCCCAGATTCGGTAATACCTAAGTGTAAAGGGTAGTCAAAAGCCATGGATGCTTTTTGATAAGCCTCGATAGCAAGAGGAACATCAGAAGCCTTGAGCGAAACGATAATATCATAAAAATCAAGATCTTCAAGAATTTTGATATGATGTAGAGCACTTTCTACCATCGCATCTGCAGTTGGATAGCCATATTTTTCAATTAAATGACGTTCAAGTGAACCAGCATTAACGCCAATACGAATTGGAATGTTTTTTTCCTTACACGCCTTAACAACTGCTTCCACTTTTTCACGTTTACCGATATTACCAGGGTTAATTCGGATTTTATCTGCGCCACCCTCAATCGCAATCAGGGCAAGTTTATAGTTAAAATGGATATCGACAACGAGCGGAATTGAGATTTGCTTTTTAATGTCTGCGATCGCCCTCGCTGCTCTTTCATCAGGGCAGGCGACGCGTACAATTTGACAGCCTGCTTCTTCGAGTTCTTTTATTTGTGCAACAGTAGCTTCAACATCATGTGTTTTGGTTGTTGTCATACTTTGAATGATGATTTGATCAGCACCACCAATTGTAAATTGACCGACTTTTACTGGACGTGTTTTAGACCGATGTGTCATGTTATTCAAGCGATTACCTCCTCATTTTGCCTAGCGTGAAAAAAATGTTTAACTCATTTTACCATAATTGTTTGGTTTAAGACAAAGAATTTCAGATAAACCTATCTTGAAAATAACATAAAAAAATCCCTATCATCTGGGTGGATAAGGACGGAGTTAATTATATTCAGGAATGTTATAGGTTTTTCCGATAAGAATCTTTTCAGGTGCAAGTCCGTTATTCAGCTCTTCAAAATCTCTAACAATATCACCAATAGGAACTGGAAGACCTGCTTCTTTTTTCTCAACAATAGATAAGACAGTATCCCCAGGTTTTATTTCCTTTGTATAAAATGCCATTTTTTCGCTCAATGGCTTAGCCTTTGCAGCGTTTCTTAGCGGAAGTGTTCCTTGAGTAACATCGACGTACACTGCATAAATAGCAATGATACAGATACAGAAAAGCGCAAAACGTAGCATACGAATCCTCCTAGAAGAGTGAATATGGATCAGATGAGGTCTTTAAACAATTGCATTTGGACATCTTCCACCAAATATGTATGCTGCACTTAGTCAAGTTAGAATCAAAAAGAGATTTCATGCAAAAAATATGCTAAACAGGTACTGCCTAGCATATTTCAAATTTACTTCTTCTCTTTTTTCTCTGTTTTTATCTTCGGGATTTCCTTCACAGTAAAGATATAAATGGCAAGTGCCGTTAGCCAAAGGACGCCAAGAAGGTAACTTGGCGAAGAGTCCAACAAATTCATGATACAAGCAAAAATCGCTGGAATGGTCAGTGCATAAGTGGTTAATTTCCATGATTGTGTATAGTTCACACCCCGCTTCATTGACTGTCCGACAAGGTTTGTAAGTAGTGCTACGAGTGAGATAATGGCGAATGTGAAACCGGCTAATGTTAAATAGTAAGCACCAAAGAAGATGAAAAAGTAAAATGGCGCTATAGACAATTCGTCTTTTTTAAGATTTTCTAGCCCAATTTTATCGTATTTGATCTCTGTATAACCTGCATCTTCACCAAAGGCAAAAGCCTTTTCACCAATGATAAATTTGGCATTAGCATCATCCATTGCTTCTTTTAACTCGTCCTCATTAGCAGCATCACTATCAACAACAATGATGCCGCTGTTTAACTCGATTTCTTTTGGCTTATCTAAATTTGTTGTTAGTTTGCCATCTTTAATTTCGAATTCTGTTTTTGAGTCTGCAAAATATGCCCTCGTTTTGACGACATCACGGCTACCATTAATGAGTGTCGGAATAAACACAATAAAAGCAATCAAAAAGACATAGAAAACAGCATGCCTCATTTTGTAAAAACGAAATGTTGAAACCTTTTTTAAATCATATAAAGAATAAAAAAACTGTTTAAAAATATTCAAGTTAAGTCCCATCCTCAGTTCATTGATGTCATTATTGTATCGGTTGCAATAAACAATTTCAAGCGATTTCATTATAGTTGTTGAAAATGATCGATTGTTCTCTGTGGACGACGTCAATTTTTTAAAGGGTCTTTTCAATGCTTTCCGCAAGATGTAAGAAAATCTTACAATATTTTTACCATTGATGTAAGTGCTATTACTGGACATTCACAACTTGATAAGCGATAATGATTCTAAACAAGAAGATATTTTAGAAAAAGTTTCTTCGATTGGAAAGGGAGAATGAAAATGACACACACATTACCAAAATTACCGTATGCCTATGACGCATTAGAGCCTTATATTGACAAAGAAACGATGACAATTCACCATACAAAGCATCACCAAACGTATATCAACAACTTGAATGCGGCGCTTGAATCTCATCCTGACTTACAAAAAGAATCAGTTGAAGAATTGATTTCAAACATTGAATTGCTTCCAGAATCACTTCGCACAGTTGTACGAAACAATGGTGGCGGTCATGCAAATCATAGTCTTTTTTGGACACTTTTATCACCAAATGGTGGTGGAGAGCCGGCAGGAGAGCTTGCAAAAGCAATCACTGCGAAGTTTGGTAGCTTTAAGAACTTTCAAGAAGAGTTTGCAAAAGCTGCAACAACTCGTTTTGGTTCTGGTTGGGCATGGCTCAGTGTTCATAATGGCGAATTAGAAGTGACTAGCACTGCTAATCAAGATTCACCAATTATGGAAGGGAAGACACCTGTTCTTGCACTAGATGTTTCGGAACATGCATCCTACTTGCACTATCAAAACCGTCGTCCTGATTACATTGGTGCTTTCTGGAATGTTGTTAACTGGGATGAAGTAGCAAAAAGGTTTGCAGCAACAAAATAAAAATGCTAAAAGCAAGGGAATAGCACGGATCTAGAACCTTTCAAAAATTTTTTGAAAGGTTCTTTGTTATTTTTGCTCAAAATGCTCAAAATAAATGGTACAATAATAGCCAGAAATGAAAGAGATCATTTGACATATTATGATAATGTTTTTAGAGACATTGATCTATACAATACTATTTCAGTTTAGGGTACATGGAGGATAAACATGAGGAAGAAAACAAAAAAGAAACTGACACTACCAATTCGGATTAATATCATTTTCCTATGTGTATTTTTCTTGTTTTCCATGCTAATTTTACAGTTGGGATTTTTACAAATTGTTGATGGAGAAAAGTATGCAGCAAAGGTTAGTGAAACACAAGAAATTATTGTAGAAAAACCAGTTCCACGAGGGAAAATCTATGATCGGAATGGCAAGTTAATTGTCGATAATGAGCCGAAATATGCGATTACATATACAAAGACTGAGGCTACAGAACCAAGTGAGATGCTCAAAACGGCTGAAGAACTTTCAAAGTTAATTACAATGGATACGTCAAAGCTGACCGAGCAGGACAAAAAAGATTATTGGTTAGTCAAACATCCGGATCAAGCATCTGAAATGCTGACGGATAAAGAAATTAAAAAAATGGACACGATCAAGGAAAAGGAGCCTGAAAAGGCTGCATCTGAAACCTATAAAATCCAATTAGAGCGCGTTCCTATGGAGGAGATTAATGCACTTCCTGCCGAAGAACTCAATACAGCAGCTATTTTCAAGAAGTTTAACTCTGGTTATGCGATGACACAACAAATTGTCAAAAATGAGGGTGTCACGGTCGAAGAAATCTCGAAAGTGACCGAAAACCTTTCTGAAATGCCTGGTGTCGATACAGCAGTTGATTGGGATCGAACCTATCCGTATGGTAACACGCTACGTTCGGTGTTAGGAAGTGTTAGTTCGACTCAAGAAGGAATTCCAGAGGAAGATCTTGATGAGTATTTAGCCAAAGGTTACAGCCGAAATGATCGCGTAGGCAAATCATATTTAGAAGCACAATATGAGGATTTACTCCGTGGTCAAAAGGAAAAAGTGGCTGTAACGGTTGATAAAGATGGCAATGTCGTTAGCTCTGAAGTGATACAACCTGGTATACCGGGGAAAGACTTGGTGCTATCAATTGATGTTGAATTGCAACAAGCCACTGATCAAATCATTTCTGAAGAGTTAACTAGGCGAAAGCAAAGTGGTACTTCGCCGTTATTAGATAGAGCTTTCGTTGTCCTTATGGACCCGCGTAACGGTGAAATTTTGACAATGTCTGGAAAGCAATATGTTGTTGATCCAGTCACAGGTCAATCAGAAATTCAAGACATGGCACTTGGCACGTTTACGACGTCTTATAATATGGGATCTGCCGTAAAGGGAGCGACTGTGTTAACTGGTTATGCGACCGATGCTATTGAAATGGGACAATCATTCTATGATACACCAATGTATATCAAAGGAACACCACCGAAGAAATCTTGGAAGAACCTTGGGCCTGTAAATGATTTAGATGCACTGAGGATGTCGTCAAACGTCTACATGTATAATACAGCAATTGCTATTGGCGGCGGGGAGTATGTACCGTATGGACCACTAGACCTTGATCCCGATGCTTTTCGCGTGATGAGAAATCACTTTGCGGAGTTTGGTTTAGGTGTAAAAACGGGGATTGACCTTCCGGGCGAGCAAGTTGGTTTCAAAGATAAAAACGATCCAAAGCCAGGATTCCTACTTGACTTTTCAATTGGGCAATATGATACCTATACAACAATGCAGATGGCACAGTACGTATCTACGATTGCTAATGGTGGATATCGTTTACAACCACATCTTTTAAAAGAAGTGCATGAGCCAACAACGGAAACAACGACGCTTGGACCACTTTATTCAGAAGTTGAGCCAGTTGTCCTGAATCGTGTCAGTAATACCGATGAAGAAATTGCTCGTGTGCAAGAGGGATTCCGTTTAGCATCACAGGCTCCAGGAGGAACTGCTACTTCAACATTTGGTAGCGCGCCTTATAAACCAGCAGGGAAAACTGGAACAGCACAGGCGTTCTATGATGGGCCACAACGAGTGAAAGGAACACCGCCACCTGAAACCGAGAATGTAACTTATGTCTCCTATGCGCCTTATGACGACCCGGAGATTGCCATGGCTGTTGCAGTCCCTTGGGCGTATCAGACAAGTAGTAATCATATGAATTTGGATATTGCTAAAAGGGTCTATGATACCTATTTCGGGCTTAAAGCACAACGTGCACAGCAGCCACTGCCAAAAAACAATTCGCCACTACCATCTGATAGCGAATCTGCTCAGAATGAAAATGCGGTTGTGGAGCCGGGGAATACACCAGAAATTAACGAAACAGAAGCAACATCAAATTAGATTGAACTTGTTGATCAAAAAGTAAGAAAAACAAACAAAAATAATTTTTATGAAATACTATTGGCATTCTTTGCAGAAAGATGCTATCATATGAAAGTCGGTTATTTTACCGAGAATTAACTTAAAGGTTGTAACGAACTAAGATTTTATGTTGGGGGGAATTACAATGCGCGTCAATATTACATTAGCTTGCACTGAATGCGGTGAACGCAACTATATTAGTACAAAAAATAAACGTAATAATCCAGACCGTCTTGAGCTTAAGAAATACTGCCCAAGAACGAAAAAAGTGACTTTACACCGCGAAACTAAATAAAAAACAACAGGTGATTGCCTGTTGTTTTTTATTTAACTATTTTTCACGCTAACTGTATGGTGAATTGGTATAGGTGATATAGATGGATAAGGCAATGTACCGTAAACAAATGCTTGAGAGAATGCAGGAAAACTACAAGCGCGCAGATGGGGCTTTCAAGCGCATTTATGATCATCTTCAGAATACTGAGGTTTGGAAGCATGCGCAGATGATTGGGATGACAATGGCAAAAGAGCCAGAGATCCCGACAAGATTTTTATTAGAGATGGCTTGGTTACAAAACAAACAAGTTTGTATACCTCGGTGTAATGCTACAGAACGTTCGATGGTCTTTTATCAGATTGAGCGATCCTCAATGTTAGAATTATCCTGCTATGGTCTACTAGAGCCGAATATCAAATGCCCAGTCGTTTCACCAGACCAGATTGATCTGATGATTGTTCCAGGTGTTGTCTTCAACAGGCAAGGCCATCGAATTGGATTTGGTGGTGGCTATTACGATCGCTATTTGTCTTTTTATCCGAATAAAAAGGTTGCGCTGGTACTAAGCGAACAGCTTTGCGAGGACTTTGTCGCTGAAAAACATGATATTGCTGTACAGATGATGATTACTGAAACAGCTGTAATTGAGGTGGAAACGCGTACCAATCGCTAGTTTGGTATATGCGTAATTCACTTTTAGGGTTGAAATATTTGATTTTTCCATGTATCCTCAGCACTAAGGATTGATTCGAAAGGAAAGTAATCAATGAATAAATTGAATTTGAAGAATAATGTAACTGTGACAAATACGTTGATTGCTATTTGCGTAGGTGTTTATTTAATCACAGAAATTGCTGGTGATACAAAAAGTTCGGTGGATATGGTTCGTTATGGTGCTAAATTTAATCCACTTATTATTTCTGGTGACTGGTGGCGCTTTATTACACCGATTTTTTTACACTTTGGTTTGATGCATTTGATCATGAATATGTTTTCATTGTATGTACTCGGTCCTGCTGTCGAAACGCTGTTTGGTAAGCTGCGATTTTTCATTATTTTTATGTTATCAGGAATGATTGGCGTGATGGCGAGTTTCGCCTTTATTGATGGCGTTTCGGCTGGTGCAAGTGGTGCAATCTTTGGACTGTTAGGTGCACTTCTCTATTATGCTTGGTTAGAAAAGGAAGCAGACTATAAAGTTGATGTCAAGCAGATTATGGTGATTGTCGCAATTAACCTAGTCTATGGCTTTTCAGTATCAAGTATTGATAATGCGGGCCATCTAGGTGGATTTCTAGGCGGATTTCTAACAGCAATGATTGTATCACTTCCAACAAAGAAGCTGGCAATCAAAAATTTTGTTGGTGGCCTAGTCACAATTGGTTTAATTTATTTGTTGCTTCATATTGGATACCAACAAAAATATCTGTTCTCTTCTATGAACAATCAGGATGGCCCCGGGATAGAAACGATTGTCTGTGCTAGTGAGAACCCTTATACTTATATACAGTGAAAACGAGTCTAACGGAATATGCACATTAATATATTTTGAATAGAGGCTAATGAAATGAAGAATATGTATGATGTACAGCAATACTTAAAGCAATATGGAACATATGTTTATATTGGTGACAGATTAGCAGACCTTGAATTAATGGAACTCGAGATTAAGGAGCTTTTTCAATCGCAACTAATCGATCGCTTGGAACTACAACTGGCTCTAGGCATTCTTCGTCACGAAATTCAATTGGAAAGAGAGAAGAGAAATTTATGACTATTAAAAAAATGTATATTGGTGTTGATCTTGGGGGCACGACTGTAAAAATTGCGTTTGTGAATCAAATGGGAATGATTCTGCATAAATGGGAGATCGCAACGAATCTAGATAATGGTGGAAGAAACATTGTCAGTGATATCAGTACATCAATTAAAGCAGAAGTGGTCAAGGAAGAATATCAACTCACTGATTTTTATGGCATTGGTGTTGGTGCGCCAGGGCCATTTAACAAAGAAGATGGCTCAGTGATTGAAGCCGTTAATCTTGGCTGGGTACACTACCCACTGAAAGCATCATTTGAGAAAGAAATAAACTTACCCGTTTTTGTTGATAATGATGCAAATGTTGCGGCATTCGGCGAACAATGGCAGGGTGCAGGTGCTGGTACAAGTGATTTAGTAGCGATTACTTTGGGGACCGGTGTCGGTGCAGGGGTCATTTGTAATGGTGAAATTGTCAACGGAAAAGCGGGTGCAGGCGGTGAGGTTGGTCATATTCGTATTTTGACTGAGGGAGGACTTCCGTGTAACTGCGGTGGTAGTGGCTGTCTAGAAACTTTGGTGTCAGCAACTGGCCTTGTTCGTAATACAGAGATAATTCTCAAAGACTACCCAGTATCAAGTTTAAAACGGCACGAAAAGTTATCGAGTTACCTGATTTTTCAAGAAGCTGCAAAAGGAGATCCAGCCGCTGAAAAAGCCGTAGATCGCTTTTGTTACTACTTAGGTATTGGACTGGCGAATATTGGAACAATGCTTAATCCTGATGCCATTGTCATTGGTGGTGGCGTTTCCAAAGCTGGTGAACAGTTACTTGCACCAACGATTAAATACTTTGAAGAATTTGCATTCACACCCGTGAAGAATTCAACTGTGATATCCCTTGCACAGTTAGGCAATGACGCAGGCGTCATTGGTGCCGCTGCCATGGTGAGCAAACATTTTCTTGATTAATTGGTTTCAGGGTGATGAGAGATTTTAAATATTGACAGCGGTTATTTACATATAGGAGAAAAAATAGATCGATCAGCAAACATGATTTATTACCATTATGAAGTGCCAACCGGCAAAGGGTAATAGTGTAAGCTTCCTCAAAAAAGTTGAGGGGGTCTAAATACTATGGAGTTAATGTAAATTTTATACACTTGCAAAAAAAGCCGTCACTATTTCAGAAAATGGTGACGGGCTTCTATTTGGTTTGTTACTACCTGTCAGAACAGAACATACATCAGTCCTACATGAGATTGTTCACGAAATAGTTTGAAAACAACTGTGATAAAACGAAGGGTTTTCGCCTTTACCTACTTTGTTTTTTTCCCTCGATGACAACTAATTGAGTAGGTGGCCATTCCTCTAACCGGCGTGGTAAGGTGCTTTTGGTAATGACAGTAAGGCCTAATTTCTTCGCCTTGCGCAGAGCCTTACTTCGCTTCTTCTGCCGACTATTTCTTATCCATTTCCCTTTTTTAAATATCAAAACGAGTGTGATAATAGCGCCTGCAAAAATGGCTCCTTGTAGAAAGGGGTTAATACCGTTTTTAAACGCGCTAATTGCACCTACAATAGCGAGAAATCCGATGGCTGTTAAGAAAAATTTTGAAGATGTCTGTTTCACGAAAATCCCCCTGATATTCAATAGTCTATCTACCCATGCTACTATTCACTCAGTATAGACAGATTATAAAATGAATATGCAATTTGCACGAGTTTTTTGCTTCATTCTTTGCATCACCCTGCTAATCTGCAAAGCAGATTAGCAGGGTGATGCATCTCTAAAATATCCTGCGATACGAACGAGAAAGCGCAGGAGAGCATCAATCATAAATCCGAGTCCACCCTATTTCTCACTCATTTTAGATTCAATTCTTAGCAACTCATTAAAAGAAGCAATTGCTACTTCGATTTGGCTTGGCGTTGGTTCCTTCGTTGTCAGCTTTTGCAACCATAATCCTGGATAACCCAATAACTTCAAAATAGGTGTATGTCTAAGCCCATTGGTTAGTTTGAGTAACTCAAAGGAAAGTCCAATGACTAGAGGTAATAGCAGGATTCTTACAGCAATTCGGAATGTAAGTGGGTCTGTCGGGAACCAAATATAAACAAACACACCAACAAAGATTGTGAAGAGAATAAAGCTACTACCGCATCGAAAATGAAGACGAGAATGTTTTTGGATATTTTCAACTGTCAGAGGCTGATTATTTTCATAGGTATTGATTAGTTTGTGTTCTGCACCATGATATTGAAAAACACGTTTAATCAGAGGTGTTTGAGCAATTGCCAATAGATAGCCGATTAGTAAAATAAATTTAATAAAACCCTCCAGTAAATTTTGCTGATAATGCCCGGGGAAAACGCCACTTAACAGGCTTGCAGCAAAAACAGGAAGCAAAGTGAATAGGAATTTTCCAAATAGAAAGGATAGGATTCCAACAACTGCAACACCTAGTAATAAGGTTAGTTTACTTGTTTTTCGGATTGCCTCCATTTTAGCATCTTCATCTGGCAGAATGCCGAACCGGTCAGTGGAGAATTGGATGTGCTTTGAGCCAGTCGCGCTAGCTTCAATAATCGCAACAACACCACGTAAAATCGGTATTTTTTTCAGACCTGATAAAAACTGATTCTGGGTTTTGCGAATCATTAAAAACTCGATTTCCCCACTGATTCTTCTGATCGCTGTTACTTGATAGGAACTTCCGCCAAACATGACACCTTCAACAACAGCCTGTCCTCCATACTCACTTCGTTCCATCTATAATCCTCACTTTTTTTTAAGTTTTCACTAATAATCTATGGTAGTTAATAAAGAATATGCACCGTTACAAATGAGTCCACTCAAGTTTCCAGCTACAGATAAATGGTATTCGTGTCATTAAGGTGGATCATTAAAGGAATATTCGCCAATTAAATCATCAGTATGGTAAAATGTGATTACATCTACAAGGAGGGAAAGCATGGCAAAAATTTTGGTTGTGAATGGACCGAATCTTAATTACTTAGGGGTAAGAGAACCGACTATTTATGGCAAGGTAACCCTTTCTAAATTAGAGGAAAACATCACAGCATTTGGTCAAACGATTGGGGCTGAAGTATTGTGCTTTCAATCCAATTATGAAGGCGCTTTGATTGATCGCATGTATAAGGCGGTAGAAGAGGGCGTTCTTGGGATTGTACTCAATCCTGGTGCTTATACGCACACGAGTATTGCAATTCGTGACTGTGTCGCAGGAATTGAGATTCCTGTGATTGAAGTACACCTTTCTAATGTTCATGCACGGGAAGCCTTCAGGCATCATTCTTACATATCTGCTGTCACGGTTGGTCAAGTAATTGGTTTTGGCGCGTACGGTTATGAAATGGCGGTAATCGCGATCAATAAAATAATAGGGGAGAGATCAATATGAGATTAGAAAAGCTTCGCACTGAACTGGAAACACGACATATCGATGGTATATTAATTACAAACGAGTACAATCGCAAGTATATGACTGGTTTCACTGGATCTACGGGTGTAGCGATTATTACCAAATCTGTTGCTAAATTCATCACTGATTTCCGTTATATCGAACAAGCAACTACACAGTGTCAGGACTTTGAAATTGTTCAAATTGAAAAAATAACCTACCCAGAAATTGTTCAACGTGAATGTGAAAAACTTGGAGTACAGCGTCTTGCATTTGAGCAAGATAATCTAACCTATGCAGCTTTTCAAAAGTATCAAGAGAAAATGACATGTGAATTGGTCCCCGTTAGTGGCGTAGTTGAATCTATTCGAACAGTGAAGACACCTGAAGAAATTACCCAAATTCAAACCGCGGCTGATATTGCCGATGCTACGTTTAAGCATATTCTTGAATTTATTCGTCCGGGTGTTAGTGAGATTGAAGTGGCGAATGAGATGGAATTCTTTATGCGGAAGGCTGGCGCAAGCGGTTCTTCATTCGGCATGATTGTGGCTTCTGGTTGGCGTTCAGCATTACCGCATGGGATCGCTTCTGAGAAAGTTATTGAAAAAGGCGATATGTTGACACTTGATTTCGGGGCATTATACCATCATTACATTTCTGACATGACTCGGACGATTGCTGTTGGCGATCCGGGAGAAAAGTTAAAAGAGATTTATGCAATCGTTCTTGAAGCTCAAATATATGGTAATGAACATATTCGTCCTGGAATCACTGGGAAAGAGGCCGATGAAATGGTGCGTAATATAATTGCTACAAAAGGTTACGGTGAATACTTTGGTCATTCGCTTGGACATGGCATTGGGCTTGAAGTTCATGAAGGTCCTGCGCTAAGTTCTGCGAATGAAACAAAGCTAATGCCAGGGCATATTGTCACGAATGAACCAGGAATTTATATTCCTGAACTAGGTGGTGTTCGGATCGAAGATGATTTGGTGATTACGGAAGATGGTAATTACTCATTGACGATATCACCAAAAGATCTTATTATTTTGTAGACGTTAAAAAGTGTGGTGAATAAGTGAGCGCGACGTTTTCGCGTTACTTATTCATCGCCTCTAATAAAAATTGGCAACGTTTGTTTGCTAGGGTAAGGGAGTAAGAATAACATGATTTCAGTAAATGATTTTAAAACAGGTGTTACCATTGAAGTAGACAATGGTATCTGGCAAGTAATTGAGTTTCAGCACGTAAAACCAGGAAAAGGTGCTGCTTTCGTACGTTCAAAGCTTCGCAATATGAGAACTGGTTCTGTGCAAGAAAAAACTTTCCGTGCTGGTGAAAAAGTGCAGAAAGCACGGATTGAGAATAAACGAATGGCGTATCTTTATGCAACTGGTGATAACTATGTGTTCATGGATAACGCTACATACGAGCAAATTGAGCTACCAGAGGCACAAATTTCTCATGAACTGAAGTTTCTTAAGGAAAATATGGAAGTGCATATTATGATGTTTGGTCATGAGATTATTGGTGTGGAATTACCAACAACAGTTGTTCTTGAAGTAACAGCAACGGATCCTGGAATTAAAGGTGACACTGCCCAAGGGGGGTCTAAACCAGCGACCTTGGAAACTGGTTTAATTGTGCAAGTACCTTTATTTATTAATGAAGGAGACAAGTTAATTATTAATACTGTCGATGCTTCATACTCATCTAGAGCATAATGAATAGGCGAGTGCGTCTGTAGGGATTATTCATACTGGTATAATTGTTGTAAAATTCCTGACGACTGGATAATATTACTTGATTTTTTCAACATATATAGCTATAATATGCTATGAAGGAAATTGGTTCCTATCACTTCCGGAGGTGTTGGAGTCAAAACCTTCCGGTCTTTAAAAGTGCGGAAACACGATTACGGACTGAACGTACATTACACAACCATTTGAACAATGGGGATTGCTAGTGTCAGCGATCGATGACCAATAGAATTTTTTGATCGCCAGATCAAAAAAATGTTCAAGAAGTGCCACTTGGAAGCAGATAGTATGTATTAAGTTGATTTAGAACAGTGTTTATAATTACAGAGTAAATAATCATTTTGGTTATTGACCTCAAAATGACTTAAACACTTTCTAGAATGACTTAGTACTTCTGTCTAATGAAGAGTGGTTTTTCTTTGTGTAATTTTACTGGAAATATTACGTATTTATATAGAATTATATTTTAATATTTATTATGGGAATTGGAAAGCAGTAGGAGTGGGGGGCAATAACAATTACTGTCCGCACGCCTAGTGGCGTAACAGAAACAATTTATGTTCAAGTTGTCTCTAAAGAAGTTGATTTAGCGAAGATGATATGGTGTACAGCAATCACTGGGGTTCAGGATAATATTAATAATCCTCGACACACAGATTTAACATACATCCCGTCAATAACTGTTTCGAAATAATGGAATAGTATGAAAAATATTTTTGAATATTACCCAGGGCAGATGTGTTGGATTCTTCCTGATTCAGCAGGAGAAGATATTGATATTGATCCAGATTCATTCAATATAACTTCAAGTAACCCGAATGTTATATCATCTTACAGGGGTTCTAACGTAGATGAAAGGCCTATTTTGGCACTTCAGATGCACAATGTTGGTTCATCAGTAATCACTTTCCGGGACCCGAAAACAGGCCATGTGCTTAAAAAATTACAGTTAATGTAACTCCGTAATTAGTGAGGGCGTGAATCAATACATTCACTGGTAATCGTTTTCACCATGTAGTGTAGAGGACAGTATATATCTGTTATCTTGAATGAGTAAAAATGATAAATGGAAATAAAAAATCGCACTGTTTGAACTGCTCCCCAATAAGTAGACAGTTAAAATAAAAAATTTTTCTTATTTCAACTGTCTACTTGACAGGAGCAGTTCAAAATAAGCACAGTGCGATTTTCTATACATTTCAGCTTTCAGCTTAGAGCTAATACTGCGCAGCAGAAGCAGCAACCATCTTTTTCATATCCTGTTTCACCGAGGCAGGAGAAATAATTTTTGCCTTATCGCCGAACTGAAACACCCAAGAATAGAAAGCGGGGCTGATTGCAACTTTTGTCGTAAACTGAAAATGGGTTTCGCTTACGTTATGAATGATGACATCCTTCCCGAAGCGATCAATCGCAACATTAATCAGTTGTTTCGCAAACTCTATCGTCACAGAAGTTTCAATACCGCCAAACATGCTGAAAACACGTTTCTGATAATCAGCAGCATTAAACTGATAGCCATCCTCATCAATGGATACCCGCTTCTCTTCCAATACATCGATATTTTGCATCTTATCAACACGAAAGTGTGTTAATCCATCATGCTTGTGGTAGTTAGCGATCATGTAATAGTTTTCATCATCCCAGCAGAGAGCAAGTGGACTGACCGTATATTTCTCACCCTTATTACGATATTTCACCGATTTATCGACATCATATTCAAAATAATGAAAGGCAATACGCCTATCTTGCGAAATCGCATCATAGACCCGGTCAACATTTGCAAAAATATCTTCATTCCCAGCTTTAATTCGATTGACGACAAATACTTGGCGTTCCAGATTCTTCGCCTCATGAATACTTGCTAAGTGAGATAGTTTTTTTATCATTTTCTGGCTCTTATTGAGCGTAATAAATTTCGAAGATTGAACTGCATCAACCAGCAATTTAAGCTCTGCCGTTTCGAACGAACGATTGGCTAAGTAGTAACCGCTATCCTCATGCTCACGAATAGAAACACCAAATGTCTCCAATTTATCTAGATCAGATTTAATAGTCTTTTTCGAAGTAACAAAACCAGCCTTTCGCAAATGTTCTATTAATTGCTCAAGCTTAAGTGAATGTTTTTCATCCGTGTTTTCCTGCAAAATCTGATTCAAATAAAGTAAACGCATACCATTACCTCCTGTTTTGTCGAAGCTTCAGTACGACATCTTCACTTGGTGTAACATAAGCGGTTTGCTGATGATCATAGGTCACGTAGCCAGGTTTAGCACCTGATGGTTTCTTCACATGTTTGATCAGCGTATAGTCGACTGCAACATTACTTGATTCACTCGCTTTACTAAAGTAAGCAGCAAGGTTAGCTGCTTCAAGCACTGCCACTTCTGATGGTGCCTCGCTTCGAATCACTACGTGTGATCCTGGTATGTCCTTCACGTGAAACCAAAGATGATTTTTCGCTGCTAACCGCATGGTTAAATACTCGTTCTGGAGATTATTCTTCCCAACAAGAATCTCCGTCCCGTCCGACGCATTGTACTGTTCAAGCGTAGGGTTCTTTGAGCTGGGTTTCTTTTTCTTATTCTTTCGCTCGCGGGAGCGAATATATTTCTGTTCTTCCAATTCTGTACGGATCTCCTGAATATCACCAACACCAACTGTTTGCAATTGATGAAGCACGTTTTCCAAATATCCAATTTCCAATTTCGCAAGAGCAGTCTGCTCGTAAATATGCTGAATTGATTTCTTCGCTTTTTGATACTTAGCAAAGTAGTGTTGTGCATTAGTATTTGGCGATTTTCGCTGGTCTAGCACAATCTCTATATTTAGTAAATCAGGATGGTAGTAATCTTGAACAACTGCACACTCCATGCCCTTTGATAATAGATGTAAGTTTGCGGTCAATAATTCGCCATATTTTTTATATATATCAGCATTTTCTGCATCTACCAGTTGATTTGCTAATTTCGTCAGTTTATGCAAATTTTTATCTAGCTCATTCTGTACAATTTTTATCAAATCAGCTGCCTGCTGTTTGTTTCGATCTCGATCAGCTTTGCCGAAATAAAAACGATCGAGCAGCTCACTTAGCGATGCAAACGATCTCGTTTCTACTGCATCTGTCGATAACGCCCAAAGGTAGAAACTGTCTTTTAGTTCTCTACTAGTCATCATTGTTGGCTGATATTGATGGTCGCTAGCCATTTTCATATAAGTGAGAAAAGATTCTCTACTTAGCAAGGAACGCGTAATAAAAGGAGATAGTCCCGCATACTCACGAACAAGTACTTTCGCAATTTGAATTTCACTAAAGTCAATCTCACTTAAATCGGTACTAGTCGCTGACAGTGGGTCTCGCTTATCCTGTGCCGGTGGTGCCTGATAAGTCTGTCCAGGCAAAAGTGTCCGAACTCGGTTGACAACGGGAGAAACATGTTTAATACAATCAAGTATCATATTACGCGCTGGATCAATCAGAATGATATTACTATGTTTACCCATAATTTCAACGACAAGCTGTTTACTCGTCAAGTCGCCAATCTCATTGCGGCCACGGATATGAAACGTAATCGTTCGCTCAAGCGCTTCCTGCGTAATATCCTCAATTGTGAATCCCTCTAAATGTTTGCGCAACAGCATACAGAACATCGAGGCCTCACTTGGGTTATCAATTTTTTCTTCGGTTAATTGCACCCTAGCATAGTTCGGGTGGGCAGAGAGCAATAATCTAGAATTCTTTCCATTAGCTCGAATAACAAATAAAAGTTCACTCTTAGAAGGCTGGTGAATCTTATTGATGCGACCTCCCGCAAGATTTGTTTGTAATTCTTTCACCATTCCTCTGGTGAACAATCCATCAAATGACATGTTTGTCCTCTTTTACATTCTTTTTTTTAATATTATATCATTTTTCTTGGGTAACAGAATATTGATAAGTGATAGAGATTGTAGGAGGTACCTAATTGCATGAATGTACAAGAAATGTCAGTTCAGCAACTAGAAGAACATTATCGTGTGAAAATGGGACAAGGGCTAGACGAAAATGAAGCAGAATCACGCTTAAAGAAGTTTGGAACAAACGAGCTTATAGAGGGGAAAAGGCAGTCTGCCATTGCGCTTTTTCTCAACCAATTCAAGGATTTCATGGTGTACGTCTTAATCGCAGCTACGATTATTTCAGGCCTCCTTGGTGAAATGATTGATGCTTACGCGATCATTGCGATCGTCATCATCAACGGTTTTTTAGGTTTTTTCCAAGAAAAGAAAGCAGAAAAATCATTGCAGGCATTACGTAGTCTAGCTTCACCGCAACTCTTTGTTTTACGCGATGGTGAATGGGCCAAGCTTCCTTCGAAAAATGTTGTTGTCGGTGATATCGTTCGCTTTTCAGCAGGTGATAAAATTGGCGCTGATTTGCGAATTCTACAACAGTTTTCACTTGAAATCGAGGAATCGGCGCTGACAGGCGAATCACTGCCAATTGGGAAGAGTGCTAATCCAGAAATCACAACAAGTAGCAATCTTGGTGAACAAACCAATATGGCATTTATGGGTACGCTTGTCACAAGAGGTTCCGGCGTGGGGGTTGTCGTTGCAACAGGAATGAAGACAGCCATGGGGCAAATTGCGCAAATGCTAAACACAACTGAAAATGTCCAAACACCACTACAACTTCGTTTGGAGCAACTTGGTAAAATTTTAATTATTGCCGCACTGTTACTGACTTTACTCGTAGTGGCAATCGGTATTTATCAAGGTAACCCAATTTATACAATGATTCTAGCAGGAGTTTCATTGGCTGTAGCGGCGATTCCAGAAGGGTTACCAGCAATTGTAACTGTAGCACTATCACTTGGAGTCCAGCGGATGATTCGGCAGAAGGCACTTGTGAGAAAACTACCTGCTGTGGAAACACTTGGTTGCGCATCAGTCATCTGTTCTGATAAAACAGGCACAATGACTGAAAACAAGATGACAGTCACCAAACTATGGGCTGGTGGGTCACTCTGGAATGTTTCAGGCATTGGCTACAAGCCAAATGGTGAGTTTTCAGTGATTCAATCGGCGAGATACGATCAGAAAACGTTACAACAATTACTAACGCTTGGGGCACTGTGCAACCATGCTGAGCTGAAGCTGAAAGATCAGAAATACACGATTGAAGGCGACCCTACAGAAGGCGCCATGCTAGTTGCTGCAATGAAGGCAGGATTAACAAGGGAATTTTTAAACCAAAAATTTACCCTTATCAAAGAATTTCCGTTTGATGCAACGCGCAAATGCATGAGTGTTTTGGTCAAGGATGAACAGGGTGCCCACTTGTTAATTACCAAAGGTGCACCAGATGTTTTGTTAGAGCGTTGTATTTCTATCTTATGGGAAGGGCAGGAAACCACACTCCACGCCAAATATGAACAACGTATTGAAGCAACTTTAGCAACAATGAATGGGCAAGCTTTACGCACGATTGCTGTCGCCTACAAGCAAGTAGCGAATCCAAATACAATTGTAGATGAACTTACTGCTGAGAAAAATCTTACTTTTGTTGGCCTAGAAGGGATGTTTGATCCGCCGCGTCCAGAGGTGAAGAATGCAGTAAAGAAATGTCGTGAAGCAGGCATCAAAACGGTCATGATTACGGGTGACCATCGAGATACGGCTGTCAGTATCGCTGAACAATTGGGTATTTATCATCATGGTGACAGAGTCATGACAGGGAAAATGCTTGATATGATGGGTGAGCATGAACTGTGCGATGAAGTAGAATCCGTTTCAGTATTTGCCAGAGTAACACCAGAGCATAAATTACGCATCGTTAAAGCATTCCAGAAGCAGGGACATATTGTTGCAATGACAGGTGATGGGATTAATGATGCGCCAGCCATTAAAGCAGCCGATATTGGTATTTCAATGGGAATTACTGGCACAGATGTGGCGAAGGAAACATCTGAGCTGATTCTACTTGATGATCACTTTGCAACGATCAAAGCAGCGATTCAAGAAGGTCGGAATATTTATGAAAATATTCGTAAATTCATTCGGTACCTATTGGCTTCGAATGTCGGCGAAATCCTTGTGATGCTATTTGCAATGGTGATGGGCTTACCTTTACCACTAATCCCGATTCAAATTTTATGGATAAATCTTGTCACAGACGGGTTGCCAGCAATGGCACTGGGTCTCGATAAGCCAGAAGAAAATGTAATGAAAAGGCCGCCACGACCTCCAAGAGAAGGTGTCTTTACGCGTGGGTTAGGATGGAAAGTGATGTCTCGCGGCTTACTAATTGGTGTTGCGACGATTCTAGCTTTTATCACTGTTTATCAAAACAACCCAAACCAGCTGGTCTATGCACAGTCAGTGGCTTTTGCAACCTTGATCTTAGCTCAATTGATTCATGTATTTGACTGTCGTAGTGAGAAATCAATATTTAGTCGCAATCCATTTGGCAACATGTACTTAGTCTGGGCGGTGCTATCATCTCTTGCATTAATGCTGGCTGTCCTATACTATCCGCCATTACAAACGATTTTCCATACCGTGAGTATTCTACCTAGGGATTGGCTCCTTATCGTTGGAATGGCATCAATCCCGACTTTCTTACTGACAGTAGATTTTTTCACAGGAAATAGAAAAAAGAGTTCAAACTATGTTAAAATAACTAAGTAACAGCGTGTGCTGTTACTTTTTTAAAGTTGATTAATCCGCTATAGATAAATAACCGAATTTCGTCATTTCATCGCATTAAAAAGTCAATCGCAAAGGAGTTTTGCTACAATGACACAAAGTATGACAGGCTATGGTAATGGCAAAGCTGTAAACGAAATCTACCAAGTGAATGTTGAAATCAAATCAGTCAACCACCGTTTTTTTGAATGCGTTTTTCGTGCACCTAAACAAATACTATTTCTTGAATCACAATTGAAGAAATGCATCCAAGAAAGAATTGCCAGAGGACGCGTTGAAGTGCATGTTACAATTTTTGGGAATGAATTAACAAAAAAAGTGGTTCATGTAAATTGGGGTATCGTTGAACAAATCAAATTAGCAGCAAAAGCGTTTGATACGTATGAAGATACGCTTTCATTTGCTGATTTGCTGACCCATGAAGCGGTTTTATCACTTGAAGAAATCGATGTAGAGAAGGAAACTTTAGAAGCCTTGCTCCTTGAAGCAATAAATGAAGCGGTAAATAATTTAGTCATCATGCGTGAGCAAGAAGGTACAAACTTAGAAATTGATCTAATTAATCTGCAAGCACTATGTGTGCAGCACCTTGAACGAGTGATTAAACTTATGCCAATGGTTGTCGAGAAATTTAAAGAGCGACTCGAGCAGAAACTTTCAGTGCTAGGTGATGAAAATTTTGATCAAAACCGATTATTAACTGAAATTGTGTTGTATACTGATAAAGCTGACATTCATGAAGAAACAACCAGGCTCGAAAGTCACTTGCAGCAAATGACGCAAACTTTGATGGAAAATGCTCCTGTTGGGAGAAAATTAGATTTTCTGATTCAAGAGATGAACCGTGAAGTCAATACGATCGGTTCAAAAGCTAACGAAGTGCTCATCGCAAAAGAAGTTGTAGAAATGAAGACAATACTTGAAAAAATGAAAGAACAAGTGCAAAATATAGAGTAGTATTTATGGGGGAGTGTTATATTTGGATGAAAAGGGATTATTGATTGTGTTTTCAGGTCCCTCTGGGGTTGGCAAAGGAACTGTTAGGCAGGCCATTTTTGCAAATGAAAATTTGAATTTTAAATACTCAATTTCAGCAACATCAAGAGGCCCACGACCAGGTGAGCGCGATGGTGTTGATTATTTTTTCAAATCGAAACCTGAATTTGAGAAGATGATCGAAGCTGGTGAACTCTTGGAGCATGCAGAATTTGTTGGTAATTACTACGGTACGCCACTGTCGTATGTCAAAGAGGCAATTAGTGCAGGTGAAGATATCTTCTTGGAGATTACCGTAGATGGTGCTGTACAAGTACGTGAGAAATTTCCTGAGGCACTATTTATCTTCTTGGCTCCACCTAGTTTTGATGAATTGCGCAACCGTATTATGATTCGGGGAACTGAAACTGAAGAGGTAATCAATAGTCGTCTAATGGAAGCACGCGAAGAAATTGACTGTGTGAAACATTATGATTATGTCGTTGTCAATGATGACGTTCAAATAGCATGTGATAAAGTCATAGCGATTATCAAGGCGGAACATTGCCGACGCGAACGTGTAGAAAAAAATTATCGAAGAATACTGGAGGAAAAAGAAAATGTTATACCCACCGATTGATTCATTACTAGAAAAGATTGATTCAAAATACTCATTGGTATCTGTTGCAGCTAAGCGTGCGCGGAACCTACAAAAGACTGGTGCAGCACCAACAATCGAACCAAGATCGTTTAAAAATGTTGGTATCGCATTAGAAGAAATTCATGCAAACACTTTGACTTTCGAAGTTGAAAAAGACGAATAGAGAATAGAGTGGTCATCATTGCCCCCATTAGTAGCATTTACGGGGGCTATTCGTTTATGACGGGAATATGAGGCGTGGAATCTAGCAATTTTAATGATTATATCGTACACATTTCATAGAGATGGAGTGTAATGCAGCTGCAATTTCAGCTGCATTGATGTGATAGCTAACATAGTGGTACTAGTGGATGGAGGTAGAGACGTATGCTGACAAATAAGAAGATTTTGTTATGCGTTACAGGAGGGATAGCTGCATTCAAGGCGGCAGCACTGACGAGTAAATTGACGCAACAAGGTGCAGAGGTAAAGGTGATTCTGACTAGGTCAGGTGCACAGTTTGTGACACCATTGACTTTTCAAGCACTATCACAGAATGAAACGTTTACTGATACTTTCGATGAATCCATCCCAGAAAAGATCACGCATATTGGTTTAGCTGATTGGGCTGATCTTGTCCTTGTTGCGCCTGCGACAGCGAATACCATTGGCAAACTAGCGAATGGTATTGTCGATAATCTTGTTACAACAACGATTTCAGCGACAAAGGCACCTGTATTTATTGCTACAGCTATGAATAGTAATATGATTGAAAACAAGGCCGTGCTTCGTAATTTAGCAACGCTTGAGCAAGATGGTTACCATCTGCTCGATGCCGATGCAGGCTATTTGGCTTGTGGATATACGGGAAAAGGCAGGATGCAGGAGCCAGAAGAAATTATTATGCAATTAGCAACTTTTTTTGACTCTGAAGAAGCTATTTTAGCAGGGAAGAGATTACTCATTACTGCTGGGCCAACCATTGAGAAACTAGATCCGGTTCGCTATCTATCCAATTTCTCAAGTGGGAAGATGGGCTATGCTTTGGCAAGTGAAGCTGTGAAAATGGGTGCAGAAGTGGTACTTGTTTCAGGTCCAGTAAATATTGATTCACCCTCTGGTGTTCAATTAATAGAAGTAAAGTCGGCAGAAGAAATGTATCAAGCTGTCATGAGTCGTTTCGATCGGTGTGATTGCGCGATTGCTTCAGCAGCAGTAGCAGACTATGCCCCAGTTTTTCATCCGGAAAAGATGAAAAAAGCAGATGAACAATTGACACTTACATTGAATAAAACAAAAGATATTCTGCTGGCGATGGGCGCTGCGAAAACGAAGCAGTACCTTGTTGGATTTGCTGCTGAAACGGAGAATGTAGCAGCGCATGCAGTCGGAAAACTGGAAAGAAAACAGGCAGATATGTTGATTGCTAATGATGTCACCAAAGAGGGTGCAGGATTTGGCACGGATACGAATATTGTGACAATCTACCAGAAAGATGTGGAACCTACTATTTTGCCGTTAATGAGCAAAATAGCAGTCGCCAAAGAAGTTTTACAAATAATTGCTGGTCAGTTAAATAGGCCGATTAGTCGTGAATAAGAGAATGTACACGAAAGAATATGACCAAAAGGATGAAGCATGTTGATAGCAGAAGTGTATGTAGAAGTTCCTGTTCAGCAAATTAATAAGCCATTTGACTATTTGATACCAGTCAAGTGGCAAGATGTCGTTTGCCCAGGTATGCGAGTTTCTGTTCCTTTTGGTCCACGGAAATTACTTGGTTTTGTAACGAAAATCAAAACGCATTCGGAGCTGAAGCAGCTAAAAGAAATCGAGTCAGTGCTCGACTTAGATCCAGTCCTTAATGAAGAATTATTGCAACTAGGAAAATGGATGGCAGCAGAAACAGTTTGTTTGACGATTGCGGCCTATCAGGCGATGTTACCGGCAGCATTAAAAGGAAAATATCAGAAAACGGTGATCGTTGCTCCTGGGAAGCAAATTCAAGATTGCTCAGCAGATGTACAAGCTTTATTTGGCGACAAAACAAGGCTCAACTATGAAGAGGTTCTTGCAAGTGAAGCGGTGAAGGAAATTCAGACTGAAATTAGCAATGGACATTTGGAATTAGTACGCCATGTGGGTAGCAAAGGATCTGTGAGAACGGAAAAAGTTTTGCGTATTCTCAAATCGCATGCTGAGTTAGAAACAATTTTACAAGAGACAAAAAAGGGCGCGACAAAGCAACGAGAGCTCCTTGAATTTCTTTGTGCAGGTCCGACTGAGATCAGTTTTAACGCGCTAAAAGCAGAAATTGCGGCAACTTTGAATACGGTCAAAATTCTTGCTGATCGAGGGATTGTCGAGTTGGTGGAGGTAGAGCAATATCGCGATCCATTTAGTGCCAAGTCGTTTAATCAATCAAAACATATGCAGTTAACGCCTTTACAGGCCCGTGTTTTTAAGCAGATTGAAACGGCGGCACTAGCTGAGAGAAATGAAACGTTTCTGCTTTACGGCGTCACTGGTAGTGGTAAGACAGAGGTGTATTTACAGTCAATTGATGTTGTGAGACAAGAAGGGAAGCAGGCGATTATGCTTGTGCCTGAAATCTCATTAACACCACAAATGGTGACGCGGTTTAAAGGAAGGTTTGGGGATGACGTAGCTGTACTTCATAGCGGTCTCTCTAAGGGGGAAAAATATGACGAATGGCGCAGAATACATCGTGGTGAAGTGTCTGTCGTCGTCGGTGCCCGTTCAGCGATCTTTGCACCATTTAAACAGATCGGGATTATCATCATTGATGAAGAACATGAGGGAACCTATAAGCAAGAAGATACGCCGCGTTACCATACAAGAAATGTGGCGATAAAGCGGGCAGAACATCATCGCTGTCCTGTAGTGATGGGTAGTGCAACGCCTTCACTCGAGTCATTTGCTCGCGCGAAAAAGTCAGTTTATACCTTGCTAACGCTAGGAGAGCGCATCAATCAGCGGGCGCTACCTACGGTGTCTGTAGTGGATATGCGTGAAGAGTTGCGAAATGGCAATCGCTCGATGTTTTCAACTGAATTGGCTGTGAAAATTGAGGAGCGGTTGGTGAGAAAAGAGCAGATTGTGCTTCTGTTAAATCGTCGTGGTTACTCTTCATTCGTCATGTGCCGTGATTGTGGGATTGTCGTTGAATGTCCAAATTGTGATGTATCGTTGACCTATCATAGCGCCGGTCAAAACCTGAAATGTCATTACTGTGGCTTTGAATCAACAGTGCCTACTACTTGTCCATCGTGCCAGAGTGATCATATTCGTTTTTTTGGAACGGGTACACAGAAGGTCGAAGAGGAAATGTCAAAGCGTTTCCCTAATGCTCGTGTTGTCCGAATGGATGTAGATACGACACGAAAAAAGGGTGCACATGAAAAATTATTGCAGCAAGTTGAGTCAGGGCAGGCTGATATTCTCTTAGGGACACAAATGATTGCCAAGGGGTTAGATTTTCCGAATATTACTCTTGTTGGGGTGTTATCAGCTGATACATCGCTGCATATTGCCGATTTTCGTGCTTCTGAAAAGACATTTCAACTATTGACGCAAGTTTCGGGTCGTGCGGGGCGCCATGAACTGGAGGGGGAAGTCGTTATTCAGACTTACACGCCAGAGCATTACAGCATTGAGCTTGCGGCATTGCAAAACTATGATCTTTTTTATGAGCGAGAAATGACCGTGCGCAGGCAAACAGCATTTTCACCATATTACTTTATGACACTGATGACAGTGTCCCATGTTGATCGAATGACAGCAATGGATGCGATTCATTCTGTAGCTCAAAGGGTGAAAGCGACTTTGGGAGAAACATCGTTTCTATTTGGCCCAACGCCTTCTCCAATAGCAAAGGTCAATAATCGCTACCGCTTTCAATGTCTGATTAAATATAGGCAAGAACCAAACTTGCTAACGGTCCTCTCCGAAATCAATGAAGATTTTGGCTTGAACTCGGCAAAAACAGGTGTTTTTCTTTCAATCGATATGAATCCAAATATGATGATGTAGGTGAAATAGATGGCAATTGTACCAATCATAAAAATCCCCAATCCAGTGCTTAAACAAAAATGTAAGCCAGTGATTCGCTTTGATAAGAAGCTCGCTAAACTACTTGATAACATGGTTGATACAATGGATAGTGCCAATGGCGCTGGTATTGCCGCACCACAAATAGGAGCCAGTTCGATGGCCTGTATTGTTGTTGATGATGACAATGATGTGTGTTATGAGCTAATTAATCCAGAGGTACTATCTGTTTCTGGCAGTGAATACGACGTGGAGGGATGCCTCAGCATTCCTGAAGTGTACGGATATGTAACAAGACCAAAGCATGTGAAAATCAAAGCACAAGATCGTTCCGGGAAATTCTTTGAATTAAAAGCGAATGGCTATTTTGCACGGACGATTCTTCATGAGGTTGATCATTTACATGGTCGACTGTTTACTGAACTGGTTGAAGAATATATTACTTTTGAGGAGTTGAATCAGTTGCAGATTAAAGACACCAGAATTGTTTTCATGGGTACACCAGTGTTTTCGGTACCAATTTTAGAAAGAATCATTGCAGATGGATATGATATTGTCGCAGTTGTGACCCAACCAGATCGACCAGTTGGACGGAAAAAAGTGTTGACGCCATCACCGGTGAAAGTGGCTGCACTGGCGCACGGGATACCTGTTTTACAGCCTGAAAAGGTCAGGGAACCTGATGAGCTTGCCAGATTACTGGCTTTTGAGCCAGATTTATTAATCACCGCGGCTTTCGGGCAGATATTACCGAAAGAATTACTTGACTACCCTGAATATGGCGCAATTAATGTTCATGCCTCACTTTTGCCTGAACTCCGGGGTGGTGCACCAATCCATTATGCAATTATGGAGGGCAAGAAAGAGACTGGCGTGACAATTATGTATATGGTGGAACGACTTGATGCAGGAGAAATGATTGCTAGCCGCTCTCTTCCTATTGAAGAAACAGATCATACTGGCAGCCTTCACGATAAATTAAGTTTGGTAGGGGTCGAACTGCTTTCTGAAACATTGCCGAAAATCCTGACTGGTGATATTAAGCCCAAGCAGCAAGATGATAGCAAAGCAACCTTTGCTAGAAATATTAAGCGGGAAACAGAGCAAATTAATTGGCAGCAGCCAGGTGAAGTGATTTACAACCATATTCGCGGACTCCATCCATGGCCAGTGGCCTATACAACCTATGCTGGTGATGTCGTCAAACTTTGGTGGGGTGAGAAATATGTGACACCAAAAGAGCAAGCTAAGCCTGGAGAAATTGTTGCGGTTGAAGCCGATGGTATTCTTGTTCAAACAGGGAATCAGACTGCGATTAAAATAACTGACCTGCAATTGGCAGGGAAGAAACGCATGCAATCAGAGGTGCTTTTACGTGGAAATCATCCATTCATCACCGGGGAACGATTTGAATAATACTAAAATTTTGTCATCATGATGGGAGAGAACATGGGTAAAAATGTTCGCGAACTAGCCTTGGATTTACTGATTAATATTGATCGAAACCAAGCCTATAGCAATATCGCTTTAAATCAAGCTATAACAGATCATCAAGTAAAACCAATTGATGCAGGTCTGCTAACAGAGATTGTCTATGGAACATTGCAACATAAGCTGACAATCGATTTCTACTTAAAACCATTTTTACAAAAAAGAGTGGAAGATTGGGTGCAGATGTTACTTCGTCTCTCGGTCTATCAAATGGTCTATTTGGATAAAGTTCCTGAGCATGCCATTCTCAATGAAGCGGTGGAAATTGCTAAAAAAAGGGGACATGAAGGCATCGCATCCGTAGTCAACGGTGTGTTACGTAATATTCAACGAAAAGGGTTACCAAGTATAGAAAAGGTGCAAGATGAGTGTGAACGCTTATCACTTGCGACGAGTCATCCGCGCTGGATTATAGCGCTATGGATCGATCAATATGGTTTTGATGCTACAAAACAAATCTGTGAGATCAACTTGTTGCCACCAGTTCAAACTGCACGGGTCAATACTGCTAAAGCAACTAGGGAAGCTGTCATTCAAATGTTAGCGGAAGAAGGCTTTGTCGCAAGCGCACATCCTGTTCTTAGTGATTGTATTGAAAATAGCCGTGGAAATATGGCACTATCGAATGCACACCGTGATGGGTTACTGACAATTCAAGATGCTAGCTCAATGCTTGTTGCCGATGTTGTGGGCCCTGAGGCAGGGGAACTAATTCTGGATGCTTGTGCTGCGCCGGGCGGGAAAACAACCCATTTACTTGAGCGTTTAAATGGAAGTGGCAAAGTTGTGGCACTCGATATCCATAAGCATAAAATCAAGCTAGTCAAGAAAACGGCTGCAAGACTTGGGGTATCCAATCTTGAAACAATGCAATTGGATGCGCGAAAAGCCATCGAAGAATTTGATCGTGGGACATTTGATCGTGTGTTAGTAGATGCACCTTGTTCTGGGCTGGGCGTTCTGCGGAGAAAACCAGATGCGAAGTATGAGAAGAGCTATGCTGATGTACAGCGGTTAGCTGTTATCCAAGTTGACTTACTAACAAAAATTGCCCCACTTGTAAAAAATGGTGGTACACTAGTCTATAGTACTTGTACAATAAATAAAGAAGAAAACGAGGAAGTCGTTTCGACATTCCTTCTAAATAATAGAGAATATGAGATGGATTTGACACTTTCGGACCGGATGCCTAAAGAGCTTAGGCCATATGTGCATGACAATCATCTTCAAGTATTACCGCAATATATGAATAGTGATGGCTTTTTCATCGCTGCATTTAGAAAGAAGGATATCCATTGACAGAAGTAGAAATTGCAGAAACCTATGTACCATCGATATATTCATTAACGCTTGATCAATTAAAGGATTGGTTAACACATGAAGGAGAGAAATCCTTTCGTGCCAACCAAATTTACGAATGGCTTTACCAAAATCGGGTGGTAAGTTTTGATGAAATGTCAAATCTATCAAAAGATTTACGCTCAAAACTAGCATCTCAATTTTCAATTACAACATTAAAAACGGTTGTTGAGCAACAATCTGTGGATGGTACAGTGAAGTTTTTATTCGAACTGTACGATGGAAACGCGATTGAAACCGTACTAATGAAGCATGATTATGGCTATTCTGTATGTGTGACAACACAGGTTGGTTGCCGAATTGGATGTACGTTTTGTGCTTCATCTATCGGTGGGCTCGTGAGACATCTTGAAGCGGGAGAAATTGTTGCCCAAGTAGTTAAGGTACAGAAAATGCTTGACGAATCAGACGAGCGCGCAAGCTCTGTAGTTGTCATGGGGATTGGCGAACCATTTGATAACTATGACCAGTTAGTCCAATTTATCCGAATTATTAACCATGAGAAGAGCCTTAATATTGGTGCACGTCATATTACTGTATCAACAAGTGGTATAATTCCGAAGATATATGAATTTACTAATGAGAAGTGGCAAATTAATTTTGCAATCTCGCTCCATGCTACGACTGATGAACTTCGTTCGCAATTAATGCCAATAAATAAAGCCTATCCGTTGGACGAGCTTTTAAAAGCCGTAAAGTATTACACTGATAAATCGGGGCGCCGAGTTACTTTTGAATTCGGATTAATTAGTGGTGAGAATGATTCAGTAGAAGAAGCAGAGCGATTGGCAAAGTTGATCAAGCACCTCCATTGCCATGTAAACCTGATTCCGATCAACTATGTCATCGAGCGTGGTAAAGAGCGAACATCGAAGGAGAAAATATTTCAATTTGAAAAAGTCTTGAAAAAATACGGAATTAATGTCACGATTAGACGTGAGCAAGGGCATGATATTGATGCTGCTTGCGGTCAATTAAGAGCAAAAACATTAGAAGTTGAAGAGATAGAATGAGTATAAACAAGGCTGAATAAATAGGGATGAGGTATGTGATGAAAACCTACTTTCAATCAGACATAGGTCTAGTACGCACTTGTAATGAAGACAGTGCGAATATTTTCAATAATAATGAGCAAGTCCTAGCAATTGTGGCTGACGGAATGGGTGGACACAGAGCAGGAGAGATTGCAAGCTCAATGGCAGTCGAAAACTTTGAAAAGGCGTGGCATCTACTTGAAAAACCAGTGGGTCCTGCAGAAGCTGAGAAGTGGTTGGTCGAACAGATCGAATCCACCAATAAGCTGCTCTTTACACACGCTTCGGATCATAACGAATGTGAGGGAATGGGGACAACTGTGGTAGTTGCCCTTTGTTCTTCTGAGTTTACCACGATCGCCCATATCGGTGATTCACGTTGCTATATCCTTGGTAAAAATGGATTGCAACAAATCACTGAGGACCATTCGTATGTCAACTATTTACTGAAAACAGGTGGCATATCAAAAGAAGATGCAGAGCATCATCCGCGAAAGAATGTATTGACAAAAGCACTAGGAACGAAAGAATCTGTTACCGCGGATATCAAAACGTTCTTCTTAGAAAGTGATGATCTTTTGCTTCTTTGCACAGATGGATTATACACAAAAGTAGAGGACCAAGAAATCGCAAGATTATTAGTTGCCGATGAAAATCTTTCCTCTGCTGCTGATTATTTAATATCAAAGGCGAAAGAAAATGGTGGCGAAGATAATATTTCTGTTGTGCTACTGCAACAGACTGCATTAGAGAGTGAGGGAAACAGACTATGATCGGAAAAATTATTGGAGATCGATATAAGGTATCTAGAGTGGTAGGTGGCGGTGGAATGTCCGTCGTTTACCTTGCCACTGACTTGATCTTACATCGTGAAGTCGCTATCAAAGTACTCCGTTCGGACTTTTCTAATAGCCCTGATTACTTACGTCGATTTAACCGTGAGGGCAGATCAGCCTCAAGCCTATCTCACACAAATATCGTCTCAATCCTTGATGTTGGTGAGGAAAATGGCAATAGCTTTCTCGTCATGGAATACATTGACGGATTAACTTTAAAAGAATACATTCAGACTTTTGCACCAATTCCGATGGAAAAAGTGCTTGATATTATGAAACAGCTAACATCTGCGATCGCACACGCCCATAAAAATCAAATCGTCCATCGTGATATTAAACCGCATAATATTTTGATAGATCGAGATGGTAATGTAAAAGTCACTGACTTTGGGATTGCGACAGCCGTTTCTGCTGCAACAATGACGCAGACAAACTCAGCTGTCCTAGGATCTGTACATTACTTATCACCTGAACAGGCGCGTGGTGGACAAGCTAACTATAAATCTGATATCTATTCACTCGGTATCGTCATGTTCGAAATGCTAACTGGAAAGCTACCATTTTCAGGCGATTCTGCTGTATCAATTGCTTTAAAACATCTTCAGACAGAGACGCCTTCAACGAAAGAGTGGAATGCTGCAATCCCACAAAGTGTTGAAAATGTTGTCCTCCGAGCAACTGCAAAAAGCCCAACAAATCGATATCAGTCTGTTGAAGAAATGGAAATTGATCTCGAGACCGTGCTAGACCCTGAACGATTGTTTGAAGAAAAATACGTCGAGCCGCAAGCTGATGCCTCGTATGATGATGCTACAAAAGTCGTTCCTGCTATTTCACAAAAGCAGTTTGATGAGGCAACCGGGGCACTGACAATGGGCAATGATAAAAACGGTAAGTCCTTAGCTAATAGTAAAGATAAAAACAGTAAATCAAAGGGTAAGGGGAAAAATAAAAAAGCGAAGAAGCCAAAAACAAAAGGGCAAATTATCATGCTGTCACTAGGTGGTGCTTTAGCCTTAGCGGCAATCGTTTTTTTATTTACTTTCTTCCTTACAGATACATTCCAGCCGGTTGAAGTTACTGTACCAGATGTGTCGGACATGAGTGTTGATAAGGCAACATCAGTCCTTAAGAGTAAGGGGTTTGAAATAGGCAAGAAAACGGCAACGGCCAGTGATAAAGTTGAAAAGGACAAAATCGTCAAAACGAAACCAGAAGCTGGTAAAAAGCTAGAAGAAGGCAGCAAAGTAGACCTCTACTATAGTAAGGGAAGCAAAGAAGAAAAAGTCCCTGAATATACTGGCAAGGTCTATGATGATATTTCAGAAGCAATTGATGATGCAGGATTTAAGGATGTTAAAATAGAATATGTTAACAGTGAAGACGATAGTGGCACCATTATCTCGCAAGACCCAGAACCAGGCGATAAAGTGAGCTTTTCCAAAACAGTGCTGAAACTAACAGTCAGTAAAGGTTCGGATAAAATCGTTTTAAAAGACTTACGTGATTACAGTAGCAAAGCGCTAAATGACTATGCTAATGAAGCTGGTATTAATATTCAAGTAACAGGTGAACAATACAGTGATACAGTGCCAAGTGGTTCCGTGATTTCTCAAAATCCAGCCGCTGGAACAAAACTAGATCAGGGTGCCAGTGTCAGCGTTGTTGTCTCGAAAGGGAAAGAACCAGAGCCGGAACCAGAACCAGAACCGGAATTAAAAGAAAAGAACGTGACCAAAGAAGTGTCGATCGATTATACAGGACAAAATAGTGATCCGCAGACAGTGAAGATTTATATCAGTGATTTAAAGCATAATATGAATTCACCAGCCATGACCTTTACGATTACAGAAGACACAATAAAAGATGTTGAACTTGTTTTGAATGAGGAGACAGATGGAGAGATTCGGGTCACTGTTAATGATAAAATTGTTTCTGAAGAATCAGTACCTTACTAACTAATTAGGGGAGGGTTTCATGCCAAAAGGAAAAATTATTAAAGCATTAAGCGGATTTTACTATGTGCAAGATGAAAAGGAACAAATTTATCAATGCCGAGGGCGGGGTATTTTTCGAAACCGAAAAGTATCGCCGCTTGTTGGTGATTCTGTCGTATTTCAAATTGATCAAAGAAATGAAGGGACGATCACAGAAATTGAGCCACGTGCTAATGAACTGATTCGTCCTGCAGTTGCAAATGTTGACCAAGTAATCCTTGTATTCTCAAGTATCGAACCAGATTTCAGCCCGCTATTACTCGATCGCTTCCTTGTGCTCATCGAGCATAAAGGTATCGAACCAATTATTTGTATTAGCAAAATCGATCTATTAGGCGCCACATTATTGGAAAAAATAAACATGTTCTCTGCTGATTATCAACTGGTTGGTTACAAAGTATTACTTCTTTCATCGGAGACAAACCGGGGTGTTGAAGAATTTAGACCATTTTTGAATGACAAAATTTCCGTTTTTGCAGGACAATCAGGCGTCGGTAAATCTTCATTATTGAACGCTTTAAACACCGAGCTATCACTAGAAACTGCCTCAATATCAACGCATTTAGGGAGAGGAAAGCACACAACAAGACATGTCGAGCTAATGGAAATTGGCAATGGGCTTGTTGCTGATACACCAGGATTCAGCACACTAGACTTTAGTGATATAGAAACAGATGAGCTTGGCAACTGTTTCCCGGAAATTAGTGAAGCTAGCAGGAAGTGTAAATTTCGTGGTTGCCTTCATGCCAAAGAATCATCATGTGCTGTAAAAGAAAAAGTGGAGAGTGGCAATATCCGTTCTTATCGCTATCAGCACTATCTACAATTTTTAGAAGAAATCATTGAAAGAAAGCCGAGGTATCGTTAACATGGTAAAAATTGCACCCTCAATCCTATCAGCTAATTTTGCAAAACTAGGCGAGGAAATCAGAGAAGTAGAGGAGGCTGGGGCAGATCTCATTCACGTTGACGTGATGGATGGTCACTTTGTTCCAAACATAACAATTGGTCCACTTATTGTTGAAGCGATTAGACCAGTAACGAAATTACCACTTGATGTGCATCTGATGATTAAAAATCCTGACCAATATATCCCGCAGTTTGCCAACGCAGGCGCTGATATTATCTCTGTTCATGTAGAAGAATGCGTTCATCTTCATCGAACGATTCAACTCATCAAATCATTTGGCATCAAGGCGGGTGTTGTTCTAAATCCAGCGACCTCGATCGAATCACTGGGAGTCATTCTTGACGACCTCGATCTTGTCATGCTCATGTCAGTAAATCCTGGCTTTGGTGGCCAGTCATTCATCCCATCAGTGCTAGCAAAAATTGAAAAATTGAGTCAGCAAATTAAAGAACGACAACATTCAATTGAGATTATGATTGATGGTGGGATCAACACTGAGACGGCGAAGGGCGCGGTGGCTGCTGGAGCAACAATCCTAGTGGCAGGTAATGCTGTGTTTGGCGCAAGTGATCGCAAAGCGGCAATCAGCCAGATTAAATTAAGTGTTCAATAAAATTGTTTAATAATTGGGTGATTGTGTTCTTGTTGCAGTCACCCTATTTGTTAATACGCAAAAGGAGAAAGAAAATCATGCTGTATATTGTAGCTGGAGGCCCAAAAGAACTGATGCCGTCGCTATCGGGAATCATGTTGAAAAATCCAAATGCAGATTGGGTTGGTGTCGATCATGGCGCAGTCACTTTACTGCAAGCAGGGATTGTGCCAAGTGTGGCTATTGGCGATTTTGACTCAGTCACAGAAGCAGAGTGGCATCAAATAGAAGAGAAAGTTCCGACAATCAAGCAATATCAAAGTGAAAAAAATGAGTCAGATCTTGAACTTGCCTTAGAATTTGTCTGCAGACAATTTGATAGCGAGATTGTTGTTCTTGGCGCGACTGGTGGCAGGCTAGACCACCAATTTGCCAATATCATGTTGCTATGCCAATACGCTAAACAACGAGAAATTTGGTTTGTTGATCACCAAAATGAAATCACTGTTATTTCTCCTGGAGATCGGTTTTTTACCAAAAACGAAAAAAAATACATCTCATTTATCCCATTAAGCAGTTCACT
>JAVBKE010000031.1:0-56015 GCA_031554185.1 Caryophanales bacterium | reverse complement strand
CCTTCGAACCATCTGGAACCCAGAAGTTATTAATCGCTGTTTGACCTAATTCCTTGCCAAAGTATGCAGCAATTTTACGAGACCGTTTACCGTGCTCAATCCAGAAATCACGGACTTCCTTATCGGGATGTGCTAGTGTGTAATTATCTTTCAACATTGGATGAGAGAAGAAAGTCGGGTTGAAATCAAGCCCTAATCCCTGCTTCTTCGCCCACTCTACCCATGGGGCAAAATGCTTTGGTTCAATCGTATTAGAATCGATTTTTTCGTCTGTATCTGCATAGATCGCATGCAAATTAACTTTGTGCTTTCCTGGGATTAGCGAGAAGGCTTTGTCAAGATCAGAACGTAACTCTGCTGGTGTTCGTGCAACACCTGGGTAATTCCCAGTTGCCATGATCCCGCCTGTTAGGTCACCCTCAGGATTCATAAACCCTTTGACATCATCACCTTGCCAGCAATGGACAGAGATTTTAATTTCCTTTAATTTTTCAATTGCCTTCTCAGTATCGACGCCAATTGCTGCATAGCGTTCTTTTGCAACTTGATAACGTTTTTGTACTTCAGTCATTTTAATGACCTCCTAAGTTTCGTTTTGAATTAATTGTTTATACGCTTTTAACGCATGAACATCTGCCATTTTTTGTGGCTGAAAATCTTTTATCTGAAAAGAATTTCGTATGATTTCACGCCCATGTGCCATATCTCGAATCTCTTGCTCTGTAATCATTTGAACAGTTAAATTGCCAATCGCTGTGGCTTCTGATGGGCCTGCGTAAACGGTGGTGTTTGTTAAGTTGGCAGTTAATTGGTTGAGCATGCTGACGTTGCTTCCACCACCCACGATATAGAGCTTATTCACTTCGTTGCCGGTAATTTGCTGTAGCTTATCTAGCTCATTCGCATAACAGATCGCTAAACTGCTATAGACACAATTGGTTAGCTCGCCAATCGTTTCAGGCACAGACTGCCGGGTTTCGCGACAGTACCCTTGAATTTCTTCAATCATACTGACTGGATTGTTAAAACGACTGTCATTCACATTGATTATCTGTTTGAAAAATGGATACTGCTCTGCCTGTTCAGCCATTTCTGCATAGGTATACTGATAGTCCGTATTCCGGGCAATTTCCTGAACAATCCAAAGCCCCATGATATTCTTCAAGAAACGGTAGGTGCCATAGGCACCCCACTCGTTTGTATAGTTTTCTTCAAATGCTGCTTGACTGTTATTTGGAACAGGTAATTCCATGCCAAGAAGTGACCAAGTCCCACTGCTTAAAAATGCCCAATCTTCTCCCTTGGAAGGGGTCCCAATGACAGCCGAAGCCGTATCATGAGTGGCAACCGTAATCACATGGCAAGTTGGAATATCAAACGCAGTGTGCCATTTTGGTAACACTTCACCTAAATAAGTGCCCGCATCTGTTAAATCAGCAAATTTACAAGCGTCGATGTTAAGATGTTTTAATAAATCCTTATCAAACAACTGTTCTCTCAGGTTTAGCATTTGTGTCGTGGAAGAATTTGTCGTTTCCGCTACTTGTTTGCCAGTTAACACAAACCCAATATAATCAGGAATCAACAGAATTTTATCAGCCTGTTTTATCAATTCTTTATCTTCGGCATATAGCTGATAAAGTGTATTTAATTCTAAAAATTGAATCCCCGTTTTCTGATAGATGTAATCTTTCGGAAATTCAGAAGCAAGTTCTGTTACCTTGTTTTTGGTACGCTGGTCACGATAACAAATGGAATCTGCTAATCGTTCCCCTTCTGGTGAGACTAACACATAGTCAACACCCCATGTATCAATGCCAACAGTCACTTCAGAAATACCTGCTTGTTTTACTTTCTCAAGACCAATGAAAATTTCATGAATTAATTCGTCAATTTTCCAACGATCATGTCCATCGCGAAAAGTAAACTCATTTTTAAACCGGTGCACTTCTTCCATCACTATCTTTTGATTTTCAATATTACCTAAGATGAGTCGGCCACTAGATGCACCGATATCAACTGCAATGTAATTTTTCACAATCGATCACTTTCCCTTTAAGCCGTAGTTTTTTTCTTTGCTGTCTTCTCAAGATCACCATAGCGTTCACTTGTAATATCCTCAAGTGTCCGTCCACGTGTATTCGGTGTCCAAATCGTTCCAATGACTAGCGAAATGATCAGCATAACAATCATGAATGAACCTGCAACTGTGAAGCCAAGGTTTGCTAGAATCACTGGGAAAATAATGGACCAAATGCCTGCACTACCACGAACAAGGAAGAACATGATTCCTTGCACACCACCACGATAGTTCGTTGGGAATAACTCAGTTGACCATAAAGCATAGAATGCTTGTGCGCCAATCCCTGCAGAAACACCCCAAAGTACAACGAATGTCCAAAGGCCTGCCCATGAGAATCCTACAAAAGTGAGTACAACCCATGAAGCAACAGCGAGAATTCCGCCTGTGAAAAATAACCAACGGTGACTGACACGATCGCCAAACTTAGCAAATCCATAGTAAGTTCCTGCAGCTGTTAAGATCCAAAGTACTGCTTGAAGTAAATTGGCCTGTGTATTGGTCACACCACCAACCGTTTCAAAAACGTATGGCATGAAGAATCCCATTGCTCCAGCGACTAGGTTCCAGAACATGTAAACACCAACAAGGAAGACAATCGATTTAACATTGACACGATTGGAAAAGGCTTCCCTGAACATGTTGGTTTGTTTCGTACTGTTTTCTTTTAATTTTACTTGTTCATCTTCCCACTCTTTTGACTCATCTAGTTTTCGCTGTAAGGTCCAAGCAACTAATGCTACGATGAGCAGTGATAGGAAAAGCAAGCGATTACCTAATAGACCGAGTGGTGATACAATCACCCCTAAGGTGAAAATGATTGCTGGACCGAGAGACCAAGCAAACTGCGATATCCCGATGTTCCTGGCTCGCTCTTTAGGATCAGCCATTTCTGAAATATACGTCCAAGAGGCCGGTACACCAGCACCGACAGATAAACCTGTAATAAGAAAGCCCATTAATAACATAAAGAAATTCATAGAGAACATGATAATAGCAACGCCCAAAACATAAATGAGCATATTATAGCTATAGATAAATTTACGTCCAAATTTATCAGCTAAATGTCCTCCGATAAGAGCACCAAACGCTGACCCGAATGCATTGGCACTAACCGCTCCTAGTAATCCTACTGCGAAACTGTCGAGACCAAATTCTGAAGCCCATAGCGTTAAACCACTGGCACCCGCTACAATACAACCCGAATCTAGATAATTTGTTAATGATACAGCAATAGTTGCTTTTCTGCTTCCAGTTACAATACTACTCACATGTAACACTCCTACATTATTTTTATAAGCGCGCTTAAATAATAATGTACTGGTTGTTGTTTACACATTCAATATCCTGTGTCTATAATAATAGTATCAAATTTACAGAGGAGGCAGTATGGAGGAAGCAATCAAAAGGCGACTTTATCAATTAAATAGCCAAGAGAAAATTCAAAAAGAGACTGGAGAATTTGTGATGGATTTTCCGAATGATTCTTTTTCAGATGAAGATGGAACGATGCATTTACTAAGCGACTATTTTTTTAGCAATAAAGACATTAGTGTCAGTAAACATAATCGCTATGCGGATTATCCCTACCACTCACATCAATTTTTAGAGCTAAACTACGTCCTCAGCGGCGAGTTCCGACAGATCATTGAAGGAAATGAGGAAGTGCTACACGAAGGTGAGTTACTCTTACTAGGTCGTGGCTGTCACCATTCAATTAAAGCTACTGGCGACAACGATATTTTGATTAATATTTTATTTCGCGACCAAAGCATCAATGTTGAATGGCTAGCAGATATTAAAAAGAAGAATAGCTTAGTCTACGATTTCTTATTAAATTCAACGATTGATGGCAATCGAAACAAATATATCATTTTTAAAAGTGCAAACATCCCTCATATTCAGCAGATATTAGAACAAATCATTACCGAGTATTATCGGGGTGAAGAACTTTCAGCAAAAATTATTTCGCTTTATTTACCGATCCTATTTACTGAACTCGTTCGCAAATGTGATAAATACTTGTCAGACGAAGTGAAAAATATGTATTTGGAGTCGAACAGAGTAACTGTAAACACATTGCAGCTGATTAAAAAGAATTTCCGTGAAATCACATTAAGTTCAGCAGCCAGCGAACTAGGCTATAATAAGAACTATTTGAGTAATATGATTAAAAAAAGAACGGGTCTAACATTTACAGAACTTGTGAATAAGCAAAAAATATTAAGCGCAAACTTATTGATTGAATCGACAAATGTGCCGATTAACCACATTATTGAACAGGTTGGATTTAAAAATAAAACTTACTTTTACAGGCTATACAAAGAGCAATATTGCCAGTTACCTTCTCAGCGAAGACGAGTGGTTCAGTAACATTTCACCTAGCCCTATTTCTGGAAAAAGACTGTTATTTGAATGGTTTTTATTCTTCAAATTTCCATGGTCATATTTTTAGCATTGCATACTTATACATTTTATCATATTTTATTTTCTATTGGCAATTTATTTTCATGGCAATTATGTAAAGTAGATATTACAAAGATTGCACCGAATTTTATTAGTTATCTGAAATATCAAGGTATTCACATATTAGAAATGAAAATTGGCGAAATCCGTACACAAAGCAGTTGCTATGTACTAATTTATCTAATTCTTTTCATTCATATAATTACGAGGATATAGCTCGTCAGTTTCTACCAAGCAACCATAAATTATTTGACTATGAGTGCAATTTGAATTTGTGTTTTTTATATCATTCTGGGAGGAGTTTCGATGAGAGCTTTACAGGAAATGATTTTGCAAGAGGGGCGCGTGTTGCCTAATAACATACTACAGGTAGATCAATTCTTGAATCATCAAGTGGATACATTATTAATGGAGCAAGTTGGCATTGAATTTGCCAAGCGCTTTGCAGAGGAAAATGTGACAAAAGTGCTGACTCTTGAAGCTTCGGGAATTGTACCCGCAAACATGACTGCACTAAAACTAGGTGTGCCACTGATTATTGCAAAAAAAAGCAAATCACTAACCCTAGCACATGCCCTGTTCACGGCAGATGTGCATTCGTATACTAAGCGAGAAACATCGAACATTGCAGTAGCTGAGAATGCCATTCATATCGAAGATCGCATTCTCATTATTGACGACTTTTTAGCAAATGGCGAAGCTACCAAGGGACTTCTCACAATTATAGAAAAAGCCGGTGCAACAACTGTTGGTGTTGGTATTGTCATTGAAAAATCATTTCAACCGGGGCGCCAATGGTTAGATGAGAATGGAATCCGAGTAGAATCACTGGCCCGAATCTCTTCTTTACAAGGTGGTACAGTGGCTTTTGTAAAAGAATCGGCTTTAATTGAGGAATAATCTGAAATATTGCGAAAAAGCTAGACGCGGATCATTTTACATTTTTTATAAAAAATCGTTCAGCTCTCAATTGGTAGGGAGTGAACGATTATTTTTATTTAGTAGCAATTAATTCAGGTGTTCACGATACATCTTGGTAGACATCGCGGTCATTGATTGGTTGTACTGGTCTGTGATCGTCCTTAAACAATGTTTGGAACTGTTCGATTTGTGCTTTGGACATTTCAATTGGCTGCGCAAAAACAAACCATTTCACATGCTCAGAAGCTGGTGGTGTTGTTAAAGAACCTGAGTACTCGTATTTTGTTCTATCTGTTGGCAGTAGCATCATCGGATCAATCTGCTCGGTGATTTCAGTCGCTTCTTCTTCAGAAGTCACTTTTGCTGGTAGTGAGCTCCACATTTTTGCAAGCTCTGCGTTTTCAGCGCCTTCATTGATGAGGACACCTAATACCGCGATATTCCCTTCTTCATCTTTATTGACTAGATGAAGTTCCATATCGGCATTTTCACCATTAATTTGATGCTCACTTGGCGTATGAAAATGGAATTGTTCTAGCGTGTAGGTTTCATTATCGATGGTTACTGTGTTGTTTTCAGTTTCAGCCACTGCCTCTACAGTGTGCCCATTGTTAAACATTTTGAATGTTGTTGGTGAATAGCTAATTGTTTCCTCCCATGGCGCACCAACTGGCAGGACTTCTGAAGTAACGATATTAATCGGTGATTGCTCATTTCCACCTTCAATGAAGCCTAACTCTTCCCAATGAGTTGGGCCTGTTTCACCTTCATATGTCCACTCCTCAATTGCCTTGGTTTCTTTAGTTAACTCTGTTCCCTTTGCTGATTCGCTTTCGCCACATCCTGTTAACATTAGGGTAGCTAAACTACCAACTAAAAACAATTTTCCAATCTTATGCATTGTAATCCCCTTTGATTTTCTTGGTAATTAAATTACCATCGGCTTAAAATTTTACTGTAAAGATCCTATTTGTCAATATGGTTTAATGGTTCAAATCATTAAGTGATCTAAAAAAGAAGTGAAACGACTATCTGAAAAAAATGCTTCTTTTTTTGATTGTAATTTTATCACTTTCAGTAGAAGTAGAAAAACTGCGATAGTGAAATATCGCAGTTTTTCTACTGTTCATAGTGACTTGAGGTTGTCTTTTATCTACATTTAATCAGACCTGAATTGGAAACCACTTTTGTCATTTCACTAACATTGAATGCCTTCAACAATACGCTCCGCATTTTTGTACATGTATAACCATTAAATTCTATTGTTGCGCTTGCAAATAAGCATATTCAAAGACAAACTCTTCTCCGTCAGCTACATAAATTTCTCCAGATGTTTCTGCGAATCCATCCTTTGTTATACTATAAGACTGCCATCCATCTTCTGTAACAGTGATTTCGGCAATACCATCTGCATTCGTGGTGTATGTTTGTCCGCTAAATTCTACCGCTGCTCCTTCAACTTCTGTTCCTTGATCATCACGAACAACAAATGAAACTGTCGTGTCGACATCAGATACTGGTGTTGGGATTGGTCGTAAATAGACACTTTCATTTACAAATTCCTGCCCGCCATCTAAATAAATGAAACCTGTCACATCCTCATATCCATCCTTTGAAACGGTATAAGGAAACTCTCCATATCCTGAAACACTAGCATCTTCTGTGATACCATCTGCATTCGTTATATACGTTTGTCCGTTGAATGCTACCGTTGCACCCTCAACTGGAATTTCTTTTTCGGAATCCCAAACCTGAAATGAAACTGTTGTTTGCTGAAGTTTAGCTAACTGAATATTGTATTCCATGTCTTGAGTAACATTAATAGTCTCAACACTCGTTGTATAACCAGGTTTTGAAGCTTCAACCGTAACTTCCCCTGGTGCAAGTAGCCCTAATGTATAATCACCATGTACATCGGTTGTTGTACCCTTACCACCAGCACTTACAGTAGCGCCACCAACTGGAGTTCCTGACAGATCTGTTACAGTACCTGAAATTGTATATCCTTGATTTGCACCTTTGACAAGTGTGAAGTTTTGCTTCGCGTTCACACCTGACGCTGTCACTACCGAAACCTGTTGGCTAACAAAGCCATCCTTGGATACTTTCACATCAGTCATCACGGTAGGATCAGATGCACCAGGTAACACATAGAAACCATTATCATCAGTTGTCACTTTATAATTGTTTATCGGTGTACTAACTGTTGCACCAGGGAGTGGAAATCCATTCTCATCCACTACATACCCATATACAGTTGATACTCCCGGATCACTAGCTTCGAGTACTGCTTCCTCAATCACACTTTGTCCTTCCCCAGTGAAATAAACAACACCAGAAGTAGCGATATAGCCATCGCCGGTTACCGTAAATACGTATCTTCCAGGTGCTTTCAGCGTAATGGCTTCTGAATTGCCACTAGCATCAGTCAGATAGTTTTTCCCATCAATATTGATGTTTGCACCTTGAACAGGTTTTGACGTGTTATCTGCAATATGGAAGGAAACTTCACTATTTCCTACCTGTTGATTGGGTTCATATGTGAAAGATACAGTACCGAGATCTGTGCTGTTCACTGGTACATCAACGCTAGCCGGAATCCCGTACTCAGGTGTCAACATTCTTGGTTGCACCGCTAGTGTTGCATATGTTCCTTGAGGCGTATTTTTCACCGAGTCTTGACCATTACTTGTAGAAGCAAGTATTTCTCCATTCATGTCAAAAGCCAGACCCACTTTATTTGTAATGTAGTCTTCATTTGTACCAGTCGTTCTGACCGATTCTGCAGCATACAGTTCTGTTCCAGTCTGCCCATCTTTACCATCACGTTGGACAACTGATTGTGTGAAAAGACTGTTCACATCAACGGAATGGATTACAGGAAATTCTTCTCCAGTTGCTTCTTCCTTGAATGTTACCTTAACCCAATACTCACCGTTCCTACCAATTTGGTTAGATAATCCATCCTCTAGATAAAAAGCTTGTGGAGTTGATTCGTTCGTTCCATTCATTTCAGCTTTATCAGCCGCTGGAGTGGTGCTATATTTAGCATCAAATGCAGCTACATCAGCATATGATTCATCGCCACTTACAGGCACCCGGAACCATTCTAAGCCAGTATCCACATCTCCGCCTTTTGGCAGTGTCTTAACGATTAATGGTGTCGCACCATCAAAGTCAGGTGTAGAACTTGGCTTTATAAACGCGAAGTCTGTTCCCTCTGATGCTGCAGCATTTGCTGTTGGTACCGACATCATACCACTAGTGACCAAAGTAAGTATGAGTAGAAGCTTCATCATTTGTTTAGCAAGCTTATATCTAGAATTCTTTTGCTTGTACATTTTCTTATTCCCCTTTTTGTTCAATTTTTTACTACCTCAAAAACTTGTAAATATACAATTAATATGTCCAACCCTCTGTACTCAACATTGGCATTATATTAATCACCCATTTACTTGGTCTAGAAGGATTTATGAGAAGACTATGCAATGACACCTCCTCCCACATCATCACCTCAAGATGATAGTCCTGAATTATACACCCCAAATTTTACATTTGCAAACAAAAATCAAGGAGGATAAAAGCGTATAAACGGGCTATAAGCACGGACTATCAAACAATTCTAATGATACACTCTCTATATTTCATGACATAAAAAAATAACTAAAAAAATTTTATGACTGAATAAAAATACTTGGTTTAGCCACTAAACCTCCCTATTTTTGAGCATTCAAGACTGCTTTGACTATACTTAGACTATTTTTTCATATTAGTCTCTCAAAAACAGCTAATTCTATCTGATGTGATAAGCCTAACACCCTCAATTTCAACAGCTATAGTATCTGGGTTATTATAACCTCCAAGGTTAAAGCAAAAGGGGTCAAGCGCAAAAAAAATCGGCCACCCTTACCAAGTAAGAAGTGAACGATCAATTTTTATTCAATTAATAGCATTACTGTCCATAGCACGGTACCGAAGAATAGGCTTACGAGCCGCCAACGTCTCATCCAAGCGTTTCACCACGGTCGTATAAGGTGCTTCCTGAACAACCACCGGATTTTCCTCTACTTCTTTAGCAATTCGAATCATCACATCACAGAAATCATCAAGTGTTTCCTTCGACTCTGTCTCTGTTGGTTCAATCATAATACACTCTTCCACATTAAGTGGGAAATAAATCGTTGGCGGGTGATAGCCAAAATCAAGCAGACGCTTCGCCATGTCTAGTGTTCTAACGCCCAATTTCTTCTGCCTTCTACCACTAAGCACAAATTCATGCTTACAATGACAATCAAATGGTAAATCAAAATGCTCCTGTAATCGGCGCATCATATAGTTTGCGTTGAGGACGGCCTGCTCTGTGACAGCTTTAATTCCATCCGGCCCCATTGTGCGGATATACACATAGGAACGAACATTAATACCAAAATTGCCATAATATTGTTTCACCCGCCCAATTGTATCTGGACCATTGTAATCTAACCGATAACCAGCATTTGTTTTGACAATAAGTGGTCTTGGTAAAAATGGGATTAAATCTGCTTTGACACCGACCGGCCCTGATCCAGGTCCACCGCCACCATGTGGTCCAGTAAAGGTTTTGTGTAGATTTAAGTGCACGACATCAAATCCCATATCTCCCGGTCTCACTTTCGACATAATTGCATTTAAGTTGGCACCATCATAGTACAGTTTACCACCAACACCATGAACAATTTCCTGCATCTCAAGAATGTTTTCTTCAAACAAACCAAGTGTATTCGGATTTGTCAGCATCAGTGCAGCCGTGTCTTCGCCAACATGCGCCTTCAGATCAGCAATATCTACCAGACCATTATCAAGTGACTTAATCGTCACCGTTTCATAGCCTGCAATGGTTGCTGATGCAGGATTAGTGCCGTGTGCTGAATCGGGAATTAGCACCTTAGTTCTCTTGAAATCTTGACGCTGCTCGTGATAAGCCCGAATCAGCATCAGTCCGGTCCACTCCCCCTGTGCACCTGCAGCAGGTTGTAATGTGAACTCGTCCATTCCTGCAATCTCTTTTAAATGTTCTTGCAAATCATACATCAGCTCAAGTGCACCTTGCACTGACGATGCTGGTTGATAAGGATGCAAATGAGCGAATCCTGGCAATCGAACAATCGCCTCGTTAATCTTCGGGTTATACTTCATCGTGCAAGATCCAAGTGGATAGAATCCAGAATCAACGCCATGATTTCGATTCGACAATGCTGTATAGTGACGCATGATATCAAGTTCAGACATCTCTGGTAGCGCTGGACTCTCTGTTCGAATGTATTCCTCAGGAATCAGATCAATGATCGGATAAGCTGGAATTTCAGTTGCAGGTAATGAGTACCCAGTTCTACCAGGTTTACTACTTTCAAACACTAGTGCTTGGTCGTGCTTACCCATGAAGACACCCCATTTCTTTTACAAAATTCTCAATGTCTGCTTTTGAACGCAGTTCCGTCACACAGACAAGCATGCAGTTTTCAAGTTCAGGATAATCTCGCTCCAAATTGTATCCACCGATGATCCCTTTGTTAAGAAGTTTCTCATTAATTGTGTCAACATTCTCACGACATTTAATAATGAATTCATTGAAATTAGGTCCTTCATAGACAACCTCCAGACCAGCTTGCTTAAAGGCTTCCTTTGTATATTGAGCATGTTGCATATTACGTATTGATATATCCTTAATTCCCAATTTACCAAGCGCTGTCATACAAACGGATGCTGCTAATGCATTTAAAGCTTGGTTAGAACAAATATTTGACGTCGCTTTGTCACGACGAATATGTTGCTCTCTTGCTTGTAACGTCAATACAAAACCGCGTTTGCCATCCTCATCAATCGTCTGCCCGACAAGTCGACCTGGCACCTTACGCATCAGTTTGTCCGTAACAGCAAAGAATCCACAGTGTGGCCCACCAAATGCAGTTGCAATACCAAAAGGTTGTGCATCACCAACAACAATATCAGCACCAAAGTCACCTGGCGGTTTCAGCGAACCTAGCGCTAGCGGATTACTTGATACGACAAACATCGCTTTGTGCTCATGCGCCAGTTCACCCATTTGTGCTAATTCTTCAATTCTGCCAAAGAAATTGGGATACTGCGTAATCACGCAAGACGTATCGCTTGTGACTAGTTCTGAAAGTGCAGCATAATCGGTCACGCCATCTTTTATCGGCACTTCAATCACATCTAAGTTTTGTCCTTTCGCATATGTATGTAAGATATCTCTTGTCTCAGGTTGCACCGCTTTAGAAACCAGTATCTGCTTCCGGCGCGTATGACCAGCTGAAAGCATTGCCGCTTCCGCAAGTGCTGTTCCACCATCATACATAGAAGAATTGGCAACAGCCATCCCGGTAATTTCACAAATCATTGTCTGAAATTCAAAAATCGCCTGCAATTCTCCCTGTGAAATTTCTGGTTGATAAGGCGTATATGCCGTGTAAAACTCAGAACGAGAAATGACATGATCGACAATAACCGGTATATAGTGGTCATAAACGCCCGCTCCAAGAAATGATTTATAGCTGCGAATGTCGGCGTTTTTAGCGGCTAGTACTGTCATTTCTTCTATTAAGTCGGTTTCAGAAGCCGCCGGTTTCAGATTAAGTTCCCCCTGAAAACGAACAGATGCTGGAATGTCAGCAAACAGTTCCTGGATAGATGAAATCCCGATTTCCCGTAGCATCTCTTTTTCATCTTGCTCAGTCATCGGTAAATAACGATGTTGCATTTAGGTCAACTCCCTTTTCATTACAAATTTTTCAAGGCCTGCTCAACAACGCTTGATCCAAACCAAATTCATTACCTTGCTAGTTATTAAAGTCCATCAAATTCTATTTACGCTCCCTTTTATAAAAAGGTGTAGAGACAATGATAGCAGGTACTTTTTTTCCACGAATCTCAACAAATACCTCTCGGCCAATCTGGGCAAATGCCGTTTCTATAATCGACATACCGATATTCCGTTTCGTTATTGGCACCTGCGTTCCAGTTGTAATTTCCCCGATTTGCTCATCGCCTACATAGACGGGATAGCCATGTCTAGGAATGCCGCGACCAGTCATCTCAATACCAACCATTTTCCGAGGTGCACCTAATTCTTTATATTTTTTCAAAACAGCTTTCCCGATAAAATCTGCCTCAGCATCTGTTTTCACGGCAAAACCAACACCAGCTTCAATCGGTGAGATAGTCTGTGAAAGTTCCTGCCCATACAGCGGCAAACACGCTTCGAAACGTAATGTGTCCCTCGCACCTAATCCACAAGGGATAACGCCGAACCTACTACCAGCATCAAGAATATCACGCCACACCTGAACGATTTCCGAAGCCTTGGCATACAGCTCAAAGCCATCCTCACCAGTGTATCCAGTGCGGGCAATCATACAAGTAATCCCGTTTACGACTGCCTGATAAACAAATCCAAAGAAAGGAATCGCACTCAAATCAGTAGCCGTTAACTTTTGCAAAACGCGCTCCGCTAACGGCCCCTGCAAAGCAACTTGACCAATCTCACCAGAAATATTTTCGAGCGCAAGCCCGTCTGGCTTGTGTTTCATCATCCAAGCGAAGTCTTTTTCAATATTTGAAGCATTCACACAAATAAAATAGTCATCCTCGGCTACTTTATAAACAATTAAATCATCGACAGCGCCACCGTCTGGATAGCACATAATGTTATACTGTGCCTTACCAATTTTCATTGTGGCTATATCATTTGTTAATATAGACTGCAAGAAATCACCAGCACGAGCCCCTTTAAGTGTGAATTCACCCATATGAGAAACGTCAAACAACCCTGCCTGCTTTCGAACCGCCTCATGCTCGGTAGCAATGCTAGAGAACTGGACGGGTAATTCCCAACCGCCAAAGTCAATTGGTTTTCCGCCTAATTTTGCATACTCATTAAATAATGGTGTTCTCAGTAATTCTGCCAATCAAATCCCTCACTTTATTAAAATGTCTTAGCCATATATGCTCTGAATTTGCACAATGAGAGTAACACTTTCTTAATCAATTTATCAAACTATTTCAATCATCTCGACCGTTTTTCATTAATTTTTTTACGAATATGTAAATCACAAAGATAAAACCAATAATGAGAATAAACGTCAAAATCATCAGACCTGCAACACCAAATAAAAGTGTTTGTAGAAAATCCATTTGAGTACCTACTCCTCTTTTTTCAAGTTTCTAATCTGTTCTTAATGAGATGCTTTCATTCACTAGAAAGCGTATACGAATCCTTTCAAAAAAACCAATTCTCAACATCTATCAAAATAACGTGGTAATAACCACCAAAGCAAAACGTTTTCCCTCTTCTTATCGTACCATTATCACAAGCTGTCAGCAATTATTTCACAAGAATTTTGGTCGCAAGTTCTGATCATCATTTATTAGCGGCTACCCTTATAAATTCCAATCATTTAGGAAATACTGATGGAAGTAAATTCTGTTAGGATCGGAGGCAATCCGCGTTGAAAGAAGTTGAGGTCATATTTGATGACAGTTGGTTAAATACACTAGAAAGCAAAGTTGAAACGGATGGCCCTTGGTGCAATTATGACCTTTTCAAACTAGCGATCGAAGCAGAAAAGAATTTGATTGTACCTGAATTCACAGGTCTACGATCACCAAAGTATTTATCAAGCTTTGAACCACTCCCCCATCAATTACAATCTGCTACAGAGGTCATCGAGAACATGAACGGCAAAGCGATTTTAGCAGATGAAGTGGGCCTTGGAAAAACAATCGAAGCCGGACTGATTTTAAAAGAATATATGATTCGAGGACTTGTCAAAAAAGCGTTGATTCTTGTCCCTGCATCACTTGTTTCGCAATGGTCGCAAGAATTAATTGAAAAATTTCATATACCTGTTGCGGTGTTTAAGAAAAATATCCCTTGGAGTAGCTATGACATTGTCATCACTTCCTTGGATACTGCCAAAAGACCTGCTAATCAAACTGAAATTCTGAAGGAAGAATACGATCTAGTCATTGTTGATGAAGCACACAAGTTAAAAAATAATCGTTCAAAAAACTATGAATTAGTGAGTAAATTACAAAAGAAATTCTGCCTACTATTAACAGCAACACCGATACAAAACCGTTTGGAAGAAATTTTCTACTTAGTCTCGTTATTAAAACCAGGTCTGCTTGGAAGCTACCAAAATTTCATGGATCGATTCTCTGATTCACGGCGAAATCCTGAAGGCAGCCAAATTCTCAATCAGCTGATTAACAGTGTTATGGTACGAAACCGGCGCGAAACCTCGGGTGTCGCGTGGACGAAGCGACAAGTCGAAACTGTTCTGATTGAGATGGCGCCAACCGAACGCATACTATACGACGCTGTTTCTCAGTTTCGCAGTGATTCTTTCTCATCATTGATTCTGCAACGAGAAGCGTGCAGTAGCCGCGAGGCTGTCTATTTTACACTAAAAAATATGGGTGCAGATCACCTGATCCCTATTGTTGAGCAAGTTGACTGCAATTCGAAGGCAGAAAAAGCTTTAGCATTAATTCAAGAAATTGACGATAAGGTGCTGATTTTCACAGAATATCGAGCAACACAGTTTTACTTACAGTGGTTTTTCCAGCAAAACGGGATTAGCTCTGTTCCGTTTCGAGGTGGCTTTAAGCGCGGCAAAAAAGACTGGATGAAACAGTTATTCCAAACAAGAGCACAAGTCATGATCGCAACAGAAGCTGGTGGTGAGGGGCTAAATTTGCAATTCTGCCACAATATTATTAATTTCGACCTCCCATGGAATCCAATGCGTTTGGAGCAGCGAATTGGACGCGTTCATCGCTTTGGACAAGAACATGATGTCAGAATCATCAATTTTGCCACCCGTAACACCGTTGAAGAACACGTGATGCGCATCCTCTACGATAAAATAGAACTGTTTGAAAAAGTCGTTGGTGAATTGGATGACATTCTAATGCGTTTAGAAATTAAAAGTTTAGAAAAACACCTTGTCGATATTATCGGTAAATCGAAAACCGAGGGCGAAATGCGTGTGAAGATGGATAACTTAGTGAACCTGATTGAGTTTGCTAAAGAAATGAATGGTCCAAATGGTGAGCAAACGCTAGAAAATATTCGATAAAAATTTGACAGTACCCTATCATGCCAATCTAATAAGGAAGTGTGATTTTGCAAACTCAACATGTCCATCGCTTTTTGCTCGACTATTTCCAGACGAATCAATGTCAGATTATCGAGTCTACCAATGAAGAAATTGCGGTAGAACTGACCATTGATATCGACAAGCAACTGATGAATCGCCCCTTTTACTGGCATTACCTTGAAAAGACGGGCGGCGAACCTAAGACAACACTACTACGGCTTTCTACAAATGCAACAAAAACAGTAGACGGTTCGGAAAAAATTCATTTTGGGTCACCAAGACTTCATCAAATATTCAATTCATGTAGAAAATCTGCTACCCATATTCGCTTGTATGAGAATAAGCAGACAGGCCTTTACCCTTGGCTATGTGTAAATGCAACGATTTCTTATCAATGTGACCAACAAAAATCTCAGTTTGTATCTTTAGGGCTCAACTTAATTAACGGGGAAATCACGGAAGATTTCCTAGACCAAGTTGCGGGGCGTACGCTTTCACCAAGAATTGCCGACATGAGCTACACATTACATCCATTTATCACGCTCAAAAGTGGTATGAGACGGATAGAAAACCATATCGATACAATCATTGCAAAAGAGAATGATGATTGGAGTAGGCGAGCAAATAAGCGAATGGAGATAGATTTACAATTGTTAAATAGTTTCTACATGGATATTGATGATGACCAATATGAACAGGAACTAGAAGCGATTACTAATCTCTACAAACCAGAAATTCATGTTCATGTTGTCAATGGTGGCTTGTTTTATCTAGCGGATCAAATTTAAATTCACTCGTACATAGGCACTGGAAGTTGCTCACGAAACAGAGCCTCAATCTGAGTAGAAAATGACAATAAATGTTGATCCACTATAGCACATGCCAGAAAAATTTGATATGCTTACTTCGCTAAGTATTTCATACCATAGCAAAACGACTAGACAATCAATAGAAAGAAGGATTTAAGATGATTACGCATTACTTAATTTTTGACAGAAATTGTGAAGAAGCGCTGAAGACTTATGAAAAAGCTTTTGGAGGGAAAATCACAGAAATTAGAAAATACAAGGATATGCCAGTTACTCCAAGCTTCCCTATTCCAGAAAGTGACAAGGAATTGGTGCTACATTCTCGCATCGTAATTGATGGTACTGAGATGATGGCCGCTGATAGTGCAGGCAAAGATGGTCTTGGCTCAAACATGTATGTGTCAATAACTACAAAAGACATAGCACTTGTAAAAAAGGCTTGGGAAGTGTTGGCGGTAAATGCTGAAGTGTATATGGAGCTAAACCCTTCATTCTTCGCAGAATTGCACGGTTCATTGAAAGACCAGTTTGGAATCAACTGGATGTTCACTGCCGAGAAATAAGGAATCATCCTATAAAAAGGTAGACAACAATAGCGTAAATGCTACTTTCTGTCTACCTTTTTCTTGTTTTACTATTAACATTCAATATTACCTAAAGGATTTCAAAAACTACACTGGATTCTCTTCCAAGAAAGCCGTAACCACTTCCAAAAAGACATCTCCGTACTTCGTCAATTTCGCATGCCCCACACCCGAAACTTCTAAGAACTCTAAATGATTCTTCGGTAACTTCGCGCAGATATCATGAAGTGTTGCATCAGAGAATACAACAAAAGCAGGAACGTTTTGCTCCTGAGCCAATTGGCTTCGTAGTGATTTAAGCTTTGTAAACAGCTCTTTGTTTTCATAATGAACCGTTTTGCCTGCCCTAGCCACTCTTGGTTTCGTGCGTTCTTCCTCTTTAACAATTTTCATTGAAACAGGTTCTTTCTCAAACAATATAATGAGTGATTTCTCTGTTAATTGAACAACTGGATACTCACCACTTGTTGTACACAGGTACTCGTTTAGCAATAAAAAATTGATAATATCACGGATCTTACTTTCACTGACATCTGCCATTATCCCAAAGGTTGATTGCTGATCTAAGTGTAGACTCGTAATCCGCTGATTTTTCTTTCCACGCAGTGTATCGACAATTACTTTAATTCCAAATCGCTCATTCACCCGTTTTACGCAGGATAGAATTTTTTGCGCTTCAACTGTCACATCTACAGTTTCAAAATGATCATTACAGTTACTACAATTTCCACAGTAATTACCGGTTGTATCGCCAAAATAACGTAAGATATAAGCACGAAGGCAATCCATTGTGTGGCAGTAAAAAGTCATTTGTTTCAGCAGCTCTCGGTCTTTGGCTCGAATGGCCTTTTGCGTAATTGGATCAATTTCATCATTGTCATTACTGTTATCAATCAGGAACTGATTCGTGATCACATCTTGCCCACTATATAGCAACAGACATTCTGCTGGTTCGCCATCGCGGCCTGCTCTTCCCGCTTCTTGATAGTAGTTTTCAATGTTCTTTGGCATATTATAGTGAACAACAAACGAGACGTTGCTCTTATCGATGCCCATACCAAAGGCGTTGGTAGCAACCATGATTCTTTTTCGGTCATACAAAAAATCTGTTTGGCTATTCTCTCGCTCTTCGTCAGGAAGGCCAGCATGGTACCTTGCCGCCGCATACCCTTGGTCAAGCAAGTTTTGATAAACCTGTTCGACATTTTTTCTTGTTGAACAATAAACAATGCCGCTCTTTCCTTCATGTAATTCTAAAAATTCTTCTAGCGCATCCATCTTACTTTTTGGCTTTTTGACCGCAAAAGAGAGATTAGTTCGGTCAAATCCTGTTGTTAAAATAAACGGGTCCTCTAATTGCAGTTTCTCAATGATATCATCACGTACATGTGCCGTAGCCGTAGCGGTAAATGCCGAAATGATCGGCCTTACTGGCAGGGTTTCAATGAAATCAACTACTTTTAAATAACTCGGTCTAAAATCTTGTCCCCATTGCGAAAGGCAATGTGCCTCATCAATGGTAATCATTGAAATGGTGATTTGATTGGCTAGATCGAGAAAAGAGTCAGTCAGTAGCCTTTCAGGTGCAACATAGATGATCTTATATTGGTTATTTCGAATATTTTTCAGTACAGTTCGATATTGGTTAGCTGACAATGAACTATTTAAATAGGCAGCTTTTACGTCTGCTTGGATGAGTGCTTGAACTTGGTCACTCATTAAAGAGATCAGTGGTGATACAACCAAGGTAACCCCCTCAAGTTCTAGTGCAGGGACTTGGAAGCAGATTGACTTTCCTGCCCCTGTTGGCATAATACCAAGTGCATCCTGCTTCTCCATAATTGCTCCAACTAGCTCAGCTTGCCCTTCACGAAATTGGTCATAACCAAAGGTTTTTTTTAAAACGGCTAATGATGACAAAACGGACTTCCTTTCTAGTTTAAGCGTCATTTGCTGATAGTGTAAGTTAATCTGGTTTCCCATTGATTTGTAAAGGTTAAAGCAATTTCAAAGCGACCTTAGAAATCTTTTTTTGCTCAGGACACTTTACCCTATCGACAACACTTTGAAAATCTAACAAAAGTTTTCTCAATCATAACATATTAATACTGACAGTAAAAAAGAGAATTTTAATTGTTTAAACTTAAAGTTGCAACTCTAACGGAGAAAAAATGATTTTCAAAATTTATTTTGTTGTTTTGTGATGTAATTACTCGAAAATGAAGAGATTTTTCATACAAAGTGCAGTGATTATATGGTTTGAGTATTGTGTAGATGTAGGCCTCTTCGAATTTCAAGCTCATATTGCAGATCGTACGTGTAAAATATTACTCGATGCCTACTAGGCAATAAAAAGAAAGCACAGTAACATAAATGTATGCTTCCAAGGGCAAATACATTTAGAGAGTGCTTTCTTATGAAACCAATTGTAACAAGAATATGCGAAATAATAAAGGGAACAAAGAACTCAATTGAAGCAGAAGAGAAATTAACGCTGTACAAAGACGAAGTGTTTCTAGAGGCAATGACAGAGGCATTAGAATCATTAAATCAAGTGATAGTGGAGGAAGAGCAGGAAAAGAAAAGCGTAATGAAGAGGAAAGACGAAAAAAACATTTGTTTTACATTTGGGCGCGTGAAAATAAAGAGAACGTTAATGCATGACGCAAAGGGAAAGGCATATTACCCACTAGATGAATGGATGGGTCTGAGACGTCATCAAAGGTATAGTCCACTGGTAGAAATAAAGGTGGCAGAGATGGCAAGTGAAAGCACCTACCGAGAGACATCAAGGATACTGAAGGAATGGACGAGCGTAGAGATGAGTCACCAGACCGTAGGGAAAATTGTCAAGCAGGTTGGTGCAGCCCAAGGGCAGGCGGATCAGGAAGCCATGGAAGAACTAGAATATGCGGAGAGCTTGCCAGAAGGGAAAAAAGTTGATTATCTAATGGTTGAAGCAGATGGAGTGTTTATACGAAGCACGCAGAAGCGAAAAAGCCGAGAAGTGTACCATGGGATCATGTATGAAGGTTGGGAATTAAATGGAGAAAGAGCTTCGCTAAAGCAGCCAACAGTGATCATGACAACAAAGGGTAACGAAGCATTTTGGAAAGAAGTCCAGTCAATAGGAGCACAAAAATATAGTTTAGAGGATACGCAAATTGTGGCTAATAGTGATGGTGGTTCAGGCTATAGAGCGGAAAAGTTTCGGACAGCGTTTTCGCAGTCAAAAAAGCCAGTGTTAGCACAATTGGATTCGTACCACATCTATCAAAGTTTGAGCCGAGCATTTGGTGTTCAGAACCCGTTTAAAAGCCATGTGAGAGCAGCAATAGATGCGCATGATAAAGATGCATTTAAACGATGGACAGACACTTATGAAAGTACACTGGACGATGAGAAAAAAAGTCAGAAGCTAAAGGATTTTTGTACTTATATTTCAGGAAATTGGGAAAGGATTTTTGACTGGCGAATGAAGGTGGAAAAAAAGCCACAGGTCGCTAGAGGTCTAGGAGCCATGGAGTCAAATCAAAGGCATGTGTCATTTCGCATGAAAAAGCGTGGTATGCATTGGAGTGCGGCAGGTGCTGAAGGCATGGTGAAGGTAAAGCAAGGGATATTAAACAATACTTTAAGAGGCGCCTATTTGACCTCACAAAAAAGAAGTGAACGAAAACAACGACAAGTAACCCAAAAAGTAAATATGGTATTACTTTTACAATCAAAAACACGTCCCTCAGTAGGCGCAAAACGAGGGAAAATCAGTTTGAATGGCGCCAATTCGTCAGCAACTGGTAACCTAGCACAAGCATTTCGGTAATTCTAGTTGATTGAAGAATTACCTACTATAGCGTTTGACAGGAGAGGTTGAGCGCTGACTTGGATCGTGGACTCTTTGATAAACCTCTCCTGTCAAATGCCTACCGCCGGTAGGCTCAGCCTTACAAAGTTAGGCGTCCATTGAAGTCTTTAAAAAATATGGAGCGATATGCCCTATGAAGTGTACATTTCTTATGTGCTGTATTTATTGGTGTGGCAACACCTTCGAGAAAAACTTGACACATACTTGCAGATCATTTCTCTTATCGATTTTTGTATTAAATGATATAATTAAGAAGTTATTTCTACTTCTTTCTACATGAACTGCCAAAATAACAACTTGCAAATTGTCATTATCGCCTTAAATAGCGATAATTAACAATGATGTTTGCAATTTCAATATTTTGTTTGTACATTTTTGTAGATAGTTGTAGAATTTACTAGGTATGTAGTAAAATTGGCCTAGCAATTGACAATTAATTATTTTCATCTGACATGTTTTACCTAGTTTAAAAAATGAAAGGAGAGCAAACAAAGAATGAAAACAAACGAACATTTCCTTCGAAAGCTACACTCACTCTCAGGAATTATTCCTGTCGGTGTATTTATGACAGTACACTTACTCGTCAATTCTAGCGTACTTAGAGGGGTAGAATCTTACAATCTGGCAGCTGAGTTTATGGAGAGTCTTCCCTACTTAGCTTTCCTCGAAGTGACTGTAATCTTTTTACCGCTACTATTCCATGGACTTTACGGCATATACATAGCACTGAAGTCAAAGAACAATATCAGTCAATATAACTATGCACGTAACTGGAAGTTCTATTTACAAAGAATAACTGGACTAATTGCATTTGTTTTCATTTTTGTGCATGTATGGCAAACAAAAATGCAAGTTACTTTGTATGGCGTTCGTCCAGATTTTGATATGATGCATGATCTTTTTCAAAACCCACTTATCATTTTGATGTACATCGTCGGTTCTGCTGCTTGTATCTACCACTTTGCTAATGGTATCTGGACTTTCCTCATTACATGGGGCATAACGATTTCTGAAAAATCTCAAAAAGTCACTCAGTATGCTGTACTCGTCATTGGTGTAACACTATTCGGAATTACGATGTTTACATTATTTACATTTGTTTAATTGCGAAAATAGTAAACCAAAATCGTATGAACTTTTTTTGTAAAGCTAGTGTAAAAAGCAACAGATGCCGATTGTATAATCGTTTTCCACTCGCATCTAGGCACCCCAATTTTTACAATTTCAAAGAATTAGTAGAGAACTTTCACCTAAACATACGGAGGGATAACGAATGGCTAAAGGAAAATTTGTAGTCGTAGGCGGAGGTCTTGCCGGCCTTATGGCAACAATTAAAATTGCTGAGGCTGGGAACAAAGTCGATTTATTTTCGGTTGTTCCAGTAAAGCGATCACATTCAGTGTGCGCACAAGGCGGGATTAATGGCGTTTTAAATACAAAAGGGGAAAATGATTCAACTGATATTCACTTTGATGACACTGTTTATGGTGGTGACTTTCTCGCCAACCAACCGCTGGTCAAAAAAATGGTCGAGGCGGCACCTGAGATTATTCAAATGTTTGATCGCATGGGCGTCATGTTTAATCGTACCCCAGAAGGAAATCTAGATTTCAGACGCTTTGGAGGTACCCTGTACCGCCGCACAGCATTTGCTGGTGCAACAACTGGTCAACAATTGCTATATGCGCTAGATGAGCAAGTACGCCGGTTAGAAGATGAAGGTTTAGTGAAAAAATATGAATCTTGGGAGTTTGTTTCTGCTGTCCTTGATGATCAAAAGATTTGCCGGGGAATCACAGCACAAAACTTAAAAACAATGGAGATCATCGCCTTCCCTGCTGAAGCTGTTGTGATGGCGACTGGCGGACTCGGCATGATTTTCGGAAAATCAACAAATTCTACGATTAACACTGGCTACGCAGCTGGTCGTCTCTACCAACAAGGTGCAAAATTTGCCAATGGAGAATTTATTCAAATTCATCCAACAGCCATTCCTGGTGATGATAAAAACCGCCTTATGAGTGAATCAGCACGTGGTGAAGGTGGTCGTGTTTGGACTTATAAAGACGGTAAACCTTGGTATTTCCTTGAAGAGAAATTTCCTAAGTACGGCAACTTGGTACCACGTGATGTTGCCACTCGTGAAATATTTGATGTTTGTGTCAATCAAAAGCTTGGCATTAACGGTGAGAACAAAGTATATCTAGATCTCTCACATCTTGATTCAAAATTCCTTGATAACCGACTTGGTGGCATCATGGAAATCTATGAGAAATTTAAAGGGGATGACCCTCGAAAAATCCCAATGCAAATCTTCCCTGGTGTACACTATTCAATGGGTGGGCTGTGGGTTGATGAACACCAACAAACAAACATCCCTGGATTATTTGCAGCTGGTGAATGTGATTACTCTCAGCATGGTGCAAATCGTCTTGGTGCAAATTCGTTGTTATCTGCCGTCTATGGTGGTATGGCAGCGGGACCGTCAGCACTTGCTTATGCAAATGACAATTCGGCAACTGCCCATGATTTACCAGCAAGCATTTTTGAATCTCAAGTAGCAGAAGATAGTGAAAAATATCGGTCAATTCTTGCGATGAACGGTACAGAAAATGCCTATAGGCTTCATCAAGAGTTAGGTCAGCTAATGACTGATAATGTGACAGTAGTTCGTGACAATACGAGACTGATGGAGACGTATGAAAAGTTACAAGAATTCACTGAACGATATAAAAACATCAACATTGATGATACGGCTAAGTGGAGCAACACAAGTAGCATTTTTATCCGTCAACTTGAATCGATGATTAACTTGGCCCATGTCATTACAATCGGCGCCTATTATCGAAATGAAAGTCGCGGCTCTCACTATAAGCCTGAGTTCCCAGACCGTAATGATAATGATTGGTTAAAAACAACAATTGCTACGTATAACGCAGGAACTAATTTACCAGAAATTCAATATGAAGCAGTAGACATTTCATTGATTAAACCACGGAAACGTGACTATACAAAAAAATAAGGTGGTGGATATAGGTGAATAGCAAAAATATTCAAGTACTGATTACCCGGCAAAATGATCCAAAAGGCAGTTCATATACTGAGGAATTTAGCATCCCATATCGCCCTAATATGAATATCATCGGACTATTAATTGACATTCAAAAGAATCCAATCAATGCAAAGGGTGAAAAAACAACGCCCGTTGTTTGGGAATGTGTTTGTTTAGAAGAGGTGTGTGGTTCTTGTTCAATGCTCATCAATGGAAAGGCTCGTCAATCTTGCTCAGCTTTGGTTGATCAACTTGAACAACCAATTAGACTCGCGCCGCTCAGTACTTTCCCAGTGGTACGTGACCTTTTTGTCGACAGGCAGAGAATGTTTGATTCTTTGCGTAAAGTAAAGGCTTGGGTACCAATTGATGGTACTTTCCCACTTGGATCAGGTCCAAGGCTCCCGGAAAGAACACGAGAATGGGCTTATGAATTATCAAAGTGTATGACTTGTGGCTGTTGCTTAGAAGCCTGTCCAAATGTTAATTCAAAATCAAACTTTATTGGACCAGCTGCGATTTCACAAGTTCGTTTGTTCAACGCTCACCCAACTGGTGAATGGCATAAAGAAGAGCGATTAGACGCTTTAATGGGAGATGGTGGTCTTTCAGAGTGTGGTAACTCACAAAACTGTGTACGGGCTTGTCCAAAAGGCATTCCACTCACGACTTCGATTGCCCATATGAATCGCCAAGTGGCTGTTCATTCATTTAAAAAATTCTTTGGTAATTACTAACTATTTATCCTTTTGAGTGACCTCTGTTTCATGGAAAGTCACTCAAAAGGATTTTATTTATTATGAAGGATGGTTACAAAATGTTAGACGGCGTGCGCACAACAAAAACTAGGCTAACGGACAAAATCGCCCCACTAGCCTAGTTGTCTAGTTAATCTGACCACGGAACCTAAAGCCCCCTGTTCGACTCTGGTTCATCAAATTTATAGCCAATGCCCCGTACCGTTTTTAGGTAGCATGGTTTTTTCGAATCATTTTCAATCTTATCTCGCAGCCGACTAACATGCATATCGATCACTCGAATATCACCATCATAATCGATTCCCCATACAGCATCAAGCAATATCTGCCGGCTGAAAACCTGTTTTCGATTTTTACAAAAGAAGGCCAGTAATTCAAATTCTTTTACAGTCAAATCAAGCCTTTCGTCATTTAGATAAGCATCGAAGCGGTCGGGAAACACGGTGATCGCTCCGATATTCATTTTGATGATCTCCTCAGGTTTCGCTTCCGTTCGGCGAAGCACTGCTTTTATACGCGCAATCACTTCCCTTGGACTAAACGGCTTTGTCAAATAATCATCTGCTCCGAACTCAAGACCTAAGATTCGGTCATACTCCTCAGACTTGGCAGTTAGCATTAATATCGGTGTCAAAATGCCATCTTGCCGCAACTTTCTGCAAATTTCAAAGCCATCCATTTTCGGAAGCATAACATCCAAAATAATAAAGTCAAATTCTCCGCTTGAAGCAAGGCTAAAACCAACATCTCCGCTATTTGCTAATTGCACCTTAAAGCCCACAGCTTCTAAATTGTATTGCAGTAACTGGCATATGGTTAGCTCATCTTCAACAACAAGTACATGTCTGCTCATTTTCTTCTCCTTTTATAAAAAAGCATTTTGAAAACGCCATCAACCATCTATTTAAAACCAGCGAAAATGGTTTCATTCCTTTTTTCTTAGCAATTGAACGACCTCACCCAAACTGCCCAGTTACGTATTCCTTCGTTTTGATACTTTGAGGATTATCAAACAACGACTTCGTATCTGAATATTCAACGACCTCACCAGTGAGGAAAAAAGCGGTTTTATCTGAAATTCTTGCTGCTTGTTGCATGTTGTGCGTCACGATAATTATCGTATATTGCTTCTTCAAGTCATTCATTAACTCTTCAATTTTCAATGTTGAAATCGGATCTAAAGCCGATGTTGGCTCATCCATCAAAATGACTTCTGGCTCAATAGCTAAGCATCGTGCGATACAAAGACGTTGTTGTTGCCCGCCTGATAAACCATAAGCATTTGTGTGTAACCGGTCCTTCACTTCATCCCAAATTGCCGCACTACGAAGACTTTTTTCAACAATCTCAGCAAGAATCTTTTTATTTTTTACACCATGAATTCTTGGACCATAGGCCACATTATCAAAAATAGACTTAGGAAACGGATTTGGCTTCTGAAAAACCATCCCAACATAGGTGCGCAATTTTTCAACCCCATGATCAAAAATATTTCGATCTCTAAACAGTACTTCACCAGTTATTTTCACATTTGGTGCAATCTCAACCATACGATTCAGTACTTTAATAAAGGTTGATTTACCACAACCAGAAGGCCCAATAATCGCAGTCACTTCATTTTCATAAACCGTCATATTGATATCTTTTAATGTCTTATTTTCACCATACCACAAGTTCAAATCCTTCGTGCAAATAATTGGTTGATTATTTCCCTGACCAGTTGTGATCGGCTTATCTTTTACTTGAACAATATTCATAGGGAAAACTCCTTAATATTTTTTCTGCATCTTATTTCTAACCAGAATTGCTACTGCATTTAGCATCAGCAGAATCACTAGCAATACGACAATACCAGCTGCTGCTACGTGTTGAAACTCTTCTTGCGGTCTAGATGTCCAGTTATAAATTTGCATTGGCAACGTGGTAAATGTATCCATCACGCTAGTTGGTAAAAACGCTACAAAAACAGGGATTCCCAAAACAATTAGCGGTGCAGTTTCACCAATAATTCTCGATATCGCTAAAATAGTCCCAGTTAAAATTCCTGGTGTCGCTACTGGAATAACCACTTTCCGAATCGTTTGCCACTTGGTTGCGCCCATTCCATAAGATGCCTCACGCAAATGAGCAGGTACAGCACGAATCGCCTCTTGTGTTGTGATAACAATTACTGGCAATGCTAATAAACTCATTGTTAGACCTGCAGCAAGTACACTTCGCCCGAGTCCAAGTGCACGAACAAAAACCGTTAACCCCATTAAACCAAACACGATCGAAGGTACACTTGCCAGATTAGAAATATTCGTTTGCACAAAGCGTGTAAATCTATTTTTTGGTGCATATTCTTCGAGATAAATCGCTGTACCAATACCAATCGTCAATGAAACAGGTACGGTCACTGCAAGTAAATAAAGGGAACCAACAATGGCTGCATAAACCCCAGCATCCTCAGGGTTCCGCGAGGCATAATTCGTTAGAAAGTCGATATCAAGCCAGCCAATAGATTTACCAATAATATCAGTCAAGAGCATGGCTAGTACCAAAACACCAATCGTTGTAGCAAAAAAGAATAGATATTTTACACGCCGATTCAGTCTCAACCTTGAGGACAATCTTTTATTAAAATGATCATCTTTTTTAAAGGTACCCACTAGTATTCCTCCCTAAACCGACGTGAAATCTTGCCTGCAAGCATATTTGTTAAGTACGTAAAGATAAATAATGTCATCCCTACTGCATAAATACTGTAATAAATTGTTGTACCATATCCGGCATCGCCCGTCGTTACTTGGGCAATATAAGCCGTCATGGTTTGTGTTGGCTCTAAGAAATTAAGGCTAATTGAAGGCGATGCACCAGCAGCGATCGACACAATCATCGTCTCCCCAATCGCACGTGAGAAGGCTAAAACGAATGAAGCAATGACACCCGAAATCGCGGCAGGTAATACCACATTTAGCGCAACTTCAAGCCTCGTTGCACCCATTGCAAGTGCCCCTTCACGTATCGCAACCGGTACTGCACTCATGGCATCCTCTGACATCGATGCAACGATCGGAATAATCATAATTCCCATCACGATCCCTGGGCTAAGTGCATTAAATGTTTGTAATCCTGGAATGATTTGTTGCAGCATTGGTGTCACAAATGTGAGCGCAAAAAATCCATAAACAATCGATGGAATGCCTGCTAAGACCTCAAGGACAGGCTTCAATATTTTTCTCGTCCGTTCACTAGCAAATTCACTTAGGTATAATGCTGATGACAAACCAACTGGAATCGCGACAATAAGCGCAATAGCAGTCGTTAAAAGTGTTCCAGAAATAAGTGCGAGAATGCCATAAGTGCCAGTCTCTTCATTCCATGGTAACCATGACGTATCCGTTAAGAAATCCATAATCGGCACTCGCGTAAAAAAGTGAACGGTTTCAAATAGTAAAGTTGCGACAATACCCAAAGTCGTTACAATGGAGACAAGCGCCGTGATTAGCAATAATTTCGGTACTAATTTCTCAACAAAACCACTATTAGAGTGCCTAAAATACTGACGATATTTTTTTTCTTCTTGATTGTCTAGACTATTTTTTTCAGTTCCTTGTTTAGAACTCATACATTCCCTCACTAAAATCTGACATCTTTTTATTTCTTAAAAATCGAAATGAAGGCAAAGGAGACTGTTAGACAGAATCCTTTGCACCTCATATATGGTTGACTGTACTTCTCAATTTATTGAATATTGGCTAGATCATCCAGTTGCTTTTGATAATCTTCTTCTGGTAAGGCAATGTAGCCTACTTCCTCAACATACTGACTACCACTTTCAAGTAGATACTTTGTGAAATCCTCTACTTGTGGCTTTTCCAAATATGATTCATTGTTCACATAAGTGTAAAGTGGTCTTGATAATGGTGCATATGTTCCATCAGCAATCGTCTCACTATTTGGCTTAATCGGTCCATTTCCGTTATCAATTGGCACTACTTTCAGATCTTCCTTATTCTCTAAGTAGTAAGCATATCCGAAGTAACCAATTGCATTAGGATCACCTTCTACACCTTTGACAAGCACATTATCATCTTCTGAAAGTTGAGCAGTCTTTTCAATCTCGGCTCCACCAAGAATGACTTCATCGAAGTAATCGTAAGTGCCTGAGTCATGTCCTGGAGAGTAGAATTTAATTTCTTCCTCAGGCCATTCCGGGCGAATTTCATTCCATGTTTTCGTCGTTCCATCATCAATCCAAATCTTTTTCAATTCATCAACTGTTAAGTAATCAATGAAATCATTTTCTTTATTCACTACAACGGTTAAACCATCATATCCAATTTGTAATTCTGAGTAATCAATTCCATTTTCCTTTGCAAGCGCCATTTCTTCATCCTTGATCGGACGTGAAGCATTTGAAAAGTCAGTCTCACCTTTCGTGAACTTTTCAAAACCACCACCGGTTCCAGCAACACCTACAGATACTCGTACATCAGGATTTTCACCCATGTAAGTTTCAGCGACTGCCTCCATGATTGGAAATACAGTTGATGAGCCGTCCATGTTAATATCCCCACTGACAGCATTTGAATCTGAAGCTGACTTCGAATCATCATTACCGCAAGCCGCTAACGTAATTGTTGAAAGCGCTAGAACAGCTACTAAAATCAATTTTGAAAATTTCTTCATCTCCTAATTTCCTCCTAATGAATGCATGATGCTCGAAAGGGCGCTGAACTGAGTTGGAATGTATTTTCCGCTCTGACATCTCAACATTCAATCTCTTTTCAACTCTTCTTTAAAGCTTATTTTCACAATACAGGAAAAGTATTAAGACCGTATAGTAGAATTGTAAAGGGAATGTTAAGAAAACATTGGTATTTATCCATCCTTCTTTACAAAGTATTAAATGATTTTCCAGGGCCGTTGTCCCGGGGAGGGGAAAACAGTTGCTACATATGTTCTTTTATTCATGTAAAATCACCATTGAATTCTTTAAAGAAACACATGATTCGGCCAATTTTCTTCAATAATTTGCTATTTAAAATGCTAATTTAGCAATTAGATGTACTAGTAACTACACAATCACAATCCAAGAGGTCGATAAAATTTCTCATTTTTATCAGCCAGATTGATGTATAATAAATACCATATTGTTGAACTCGGCTGCAGGCAGTAGCGAATACTATACTGTCAATACACAACCATTTCAAGTTTGTGAATTTGGGATTTCTGATTTCTTGTAGAATAAAAGAAATTTAAATCTACTTTTCACCCTACACAAAAATTTAGAAGGAAGGCCTATGTTATGCCGTTATGGAAAAGAAATTTAATTGTTTGTTGGATTGGGATGTTTATCACTGGAATTGGTATCAGCCAAGTCGCACCGATCCTTCCCTTGTTTGTAGAGGAACTAGGTGTCAACGATCCCTCGAGGATTGCAATGGTGTCAGGAATTGCTTTTGGGGTAACTTTTATCGTTGCAGCCATCTTTTCACCAATCTGGGGGAAAGCGGCTGATAAGTATGGAAGAAAGCCAATGTTGCTACGCGCAAGCCTCGGAATGGCGATTATTATTTTCCTGACTGGGTTTTCACCCAATGTGTATGTGTTAATTATCATGAGAACTTTGCAAGGGGTCATCGCAGGTTATGCCACTGCATGTACGACGCTGATTGCCACGCAAACAGATAGAGAACATGCAGGTTATGCGCTTGGCACACTGTCTACTGCGAGCATTGCAGGCTCGCTAATTGGACCATTACTCGGCGGATATCTTGGTGAAACACTTGGCTATCGAAATGTTTTCTTTGTGATCGGCGGTCTGATGATGATCACTTTCATCACTACTGCGCTGTTTGTAAAAGAAGACTTTGTTCGTTCTGAGGAGAAGGTTCCTAATATTAAAGAAGCTTGGCAGATGGTTCCTGAAAAAAGTATCACGATTACCCTGTTTGTTACCTTTTTCATTATCAACTTTTCACTATTCTCAATCGAGCCAATTATCACACTCTACATTGATCAACTGGCGCCAGTAACCACTCATCTAGCCTTATTATCAGGGCTCGCATTCTCTGCCGCAGGACTAGCCAATATCATTGCTGCTCCTCGGCTAGGAAAGTTATCAGATCGAATCGGTGCACATAAAGTTATTTTCGTTGCGCTAATCGCTGCTGCATTAACATTTATCCCGCAAAGCTTTGTGACTGCAGTTTGGCAGCTTGTCTTGCTTCGCTTCATCCTTGGATTAACAATCGGTGGTCTAAATCCATCTGTTAACACTTTGATTAAGAGAGTCACACCTCAGGCAATGACTGGACGGGTGTTTGGATTTAATATGTCGGCAGGTTACATTGGTGTATTCTGCGGGTCAGTGATCGGTGGTCAAATTGCTGGTCATTTCGGCATTGAAACAGTATTTTTATTCACTGGCACATTATTATTGCTAAACGCCATCTGGGCCTATTTCAAAGTGTATAAGGTCATTGGAATAAAGAAATTTGCTGATTAATAGTGGTTAATACAAAATCCCGGAATCATCTTATCGATAGATAAGTGATTCCGGGATTATTTTGTTGATCATAAACAGACTTTATTAACCATGTCCTTTTCAATTACACTTCCAGCACATTCTAATACTGTACTTTCTACTACCGAAGGCATACATGATACTTGCTGACTTGCTCTCTCTGGGAGTGAAAATTATGAACTAATTAAATAGATAATTGATTCATATGGCCTGAGCGTGATCAAATCACTATAGTCCGCTGAATCAGGATAATTACTGGTTAAAATTGATGAAGTCAGTATCGTATCAAGCTTTGGCAATTCAAATTGCACAATACCCTCATAAAAATGATTGACGACAACCAACTGTTGATTTTGGTAACATCTTTTATAGGCAAATACCTGTGGATGTTCTTCATCAATGAGGGTGAAATCACCAAGGGCAACAACATCATACTGCTTACGTAGCAAGATTAAGCGACGATAATGATGAAAAATAGAATCATCATCATTCAAAGATTGTGCCACATTAATCGTATCAAAATTAGCACTTAGCGGAATCCATGGTGTAGCTTTCGTAAAACCACCACTTTTACTATGATTCCAATGCATCGGCGTTCGGCTATTATCTCTGGATTTCTTGCTAAGGATTTTGATTATATCTTGTTTTGACATTCCCTCTCTTTCTAAAATACGATAATAGTTAATAGATTCAACATCTCTGTAGTCATCAATGGACTGAAAACAAGGGTTCGTCATCCCAATTTCTTCACCCTGATAAACATAAGGAGTCCCGCGCATCATATGAAGTGTTGTCGCCAGCATCTTGGCAGATTGGAGTCGGTATTTGGTATCATTCCCAAATCGAGAAACAATCCTAGGCTGGTCATGGTTACACCAAAACAGCGCGTTCCAACCGCCCCCTTTTATCATTTCAGTTTGCCAATGATTGAAGATTTTTTTCAGGTTGATAAAATCAAAATCAACGGCACTCCACTTCTCCCCCTCTGCATAATCAACCTTCAAATGATGAAAATTAAAGACCATAGTTAGTTCATTTTCTGAAGGATTTGAATAGCGAATGCAATTGTCTACTGTCGTTGATGACATTTCTCCCACGGTAATGATGTCTTTATTTTTACCAAATGTTTTCTCATTCAGTTCTTTTATATATGAATGAACATCAGGACCATCAGTATAAAACTTCTTTCCATCACCTTCTTGATCATCCTCAAGCATGAGTGGTTTTGAGATTAAGTTGATAACATCAAATCGAAAACCCATCACGCCTTTCTTCATCCAATAATCCACAATATCATAGAGATTTTCTCTGACTTCTTCATTTCGCCAGTTTAAATCTGCCTGTGTTTGATCGAAAAGATGCAAATAATACATATCTAAATGATCAACGTTTTGCCATGCCGGTCCGCCAAACTTGGACAGCCAATTGGTCGGCGCTGAATCATTTTTCCCGCGTTTAAAGAGATAATAATCCTGGTATTTTTTTTCACCATCTAGCGCCTTTTGAAACCATTCATGCTTGGTTGAAGTGTGGTTTAAAACCATGTCCAGCATAATGCCAATCTCTCTATTTTCTGCTTCCTTACACAGTATTTCAAAGTCAGCCATCGTCCCGAAAATGGGATCAATCATTTTATAATCAGCAACGTCGTAACCATTATCTTTTTGAGGTGACACGTAGAATGGTGTCAACCAGATGTAGTCGATGCCTAATTGTTGTAAATAATCTAACTTTGCAATCACCCCTTGTAAATCACCAAAACCGTCATCATTTGAATCATAAAATGATTTTGGATAGATTTGATAGATGGTTGCCTTTTTAAAATCCTTCATCATTCATCATCCTTTCTATTGTTTGCACGTAGAAGATTCACCCGTCCATGACAAGAAAATACTTGAATCGGGAAGTGTAGCTCTTGCCAGAATATCCAGCGATATAGAGTCATGCAGCTAAGAAATTCTGCCATTTATTGCTTGCTTTTATACTTTCTTAACAAATAGCTGCTTTTTGTGAAATAAGAATGTGAGTGCGAAAGGAATCACTATCGCAACAAGCATAGCCACTGCAAACATGAGCATGTCCTCTGGTATGATCGATAAGATTCCAGGAATACCACCCACACCGATTGACTGAGCCATTACACCTGAGCTAACCGAGATGATTGCTGCCACCGATGACCCTATCATTGCTGCTAAAAAGGGATACATATACTTTAAGTTAATCCCAAACATTGCCGGTTCTGTTACCCCTAAGTAAGCAGAAATCGTAGCCGGAATCGATACTTGCTTCTCTACTTTGTCTTTCTTATGGATAAAAACCATAGCGAGAACAGCAGAACCCTGTGCAATATTTGAAAGAGCAATCATTGGCCACAGAGGCGTCCCACCAAAATCTGCGGCTAACTGCAGGTCAATAGCATTTGTCATATGATGCAATCCAGTTAGTACAATGGGTGCGTAGAAAAAGCCAAATATTCCTGCAAAAAGGCCATTAAACGATGAAGTCAGTCCTGTGTAAACAATATCAGAAATCCAGGTCCCAATTGTCCAACCAATCGGTCCTAGTATCGTATGTGCGATTAAGACCGTAGGCACTAGAGCAAACAGCGGTACGAAAATCATTGAAACAACTTCTGGTATGATTTTCCGGAATCCTCTCTCTAAATAAACCAACAAAAATCCTGCAAGCATCGCCGGAATAACCTGTGCCTGATAACCAATCATATCGATTTGAACAAAGCCAAAATCCCAGACCGGCGGTACTGCTCCACTTGAAACATCGTAAGCGTTTAACAGCTGAGGTGACACAAGTGTAATCCCGAGTACAATCCCCAATATTTGTGTCGTCCCCATTTTTTTCGTAATGGACCAAACAATTCCGACCGGCAAGAAGTGAAATATCGCTTCTCCGATCAACCATAAAAATGAATATATGCCTTCCCAAAACTGGGAAACTTCCGTCAATGTTTTTGTACCATTATCAAACATTTCAATCTCACCAATCACATTCCTAAACCCAAGGATAAGACCACCAACAATGAGTGCTGGGATTAGAGGCGCAAATATTTCTGATAGATTGGTCATTGCTCTTTGTACCAGGTTCATATTCTGCTTAGCAGCAGATTTTGCTTCCTCCTTAGAAGCTGCATCAATGGATGCAAAAGCAATAAATTCATTATAAAAACGTTGCACATCATTACCAATGACTACCTGAAATTGGCCAGCGTTTGTAAATGTTCCTTTTACAGCAGGCAGTTCTTCAATCTTAGTAATATTTGCTTTACTTGGATCATTTAATACAAAGCGTAATCGTGTTACACAATGCGTAACCGCCGCAATATTTTTTTTCCCACCAATATGCGTTAAAAGTTGTATTACATCATTTTCAAATTTACCCATGATATCCTCCCAATGACTGTCAAAGTTTATTAGTAAAATAATAGTGCTACGCCCGAAATCAAAATAGACCTGTATACATTGCTTTTGTGCGTGTCCTCCTTTCCTTCATAAATCGTTAAATGCTCATCGTATACCGCAGAAATTCTGCAATAAGCAATAAAAAAAGACCTAAGCGTGAATATACGAACGCGCGGGTACGCATCCATATTCATGCTTAGGTCTTGCCTGAATGAACAGTCACAATCCTGTATATTTAACTCTCTATCAAAATAACATAATTTCCTACCAATAGCAATACTATCTTACGTTATTTGTTATCTATATTATTTCTAATAACTTCTCAAGGACTGCCAAAAATTCTTCCCTTCTTGATAGCCCCTGAGGCCTGAATATAGTTATCTGTACATGACTTCGCCAAAATGATTGCAGATATCTATCTATGCCCAATTATCTTATGCGGTACATATAACTCTTCCAAATAGTCCACTTCATCAGATGTTAAATAAATTGATATCGAGGCAACCGCATCCTCTAGATTTGAAACTTTTGTCGTGCCTACAATGGGAGCCGTGACCGTTTCTTTCTGTAGAAGCCAAGCAAGCGCAATTTGCGAGCGAGGTACACCTCGGTTTTTAGCAAGTTTTTCTAGTCTATCCACTACTAAACAATCGATATCAGCACTGTCATTGTACTTTGATTTGGCATTCTTATCAGTTCCATTTCTAGTCGTTGCAACTGACCAATCACGCGCCAATCTTCCAGCTGCAAGCGGGCTATACGGTGTTACTGCAATTTTTTCTTCCCTACATAACGGTAACATTTCTCGTTCTTCCTCACGGTATAACAGATTCAAATGATTTTGCATGGATACAAACTTTGTCCAACCATTTTTCTCAGCCGTGTACAATGCCTTTTGCAATTGCCATGCAAACATAGACGATGCACCAATGTATCTAGCCTTACCAGCCTTTACTACGTCGTGCAGCGCCTCCATTGTCTCTTCAATTGGCGTATTGTTGTCCCAACGGTGGATGATATACAGATCTACGTAGTCCGTTCCAAGGCGATGCAAACTTTTATCAATCTCACTCAATATGGCTTTCCGCGAAAGTCCAGAACCGTTCGCGCCCTCATGCATTTTCCCAAAAAGCTTTGTAGCAATGACGACCTCATCACGATTGGCATAATCCTTTAACGCACGACCCAGTACTTCCTCGCTAGCCCCCATTGAATAGACATTTGCTGTATCGAAAAAATTAATCCCCATACCAAGTGCTTGCTTAATAATTGGTCGACTATCTGCTTCATTCAGCACCCATGGTTGGTTCCAACGAGATGCATCCCCAAAGCTCATGCAACCTAAGCAAATCCGAGAAACATCAAGCCCTGTATTCCCAAACTTCACATATTCCATTTGAATACCACCTCTCGTTTTTTATACTTCTTATTTTAGCATGAAACATTACTGAATATGGAAATTTGTTTTATTTATCATACCCCTTTTGATATGCATAAAGAAATCTTAAAGCTTACCAATCAGCAATTTCTGGGGATCTATCATTTATCAGGATTTTTCTTCTAACCAAAACAACAATTGATACGGAAAATTACAAAGAAGCTGAATTGATTCAGGAGAGAAAATAACGAAGGATACCCAACCAAACCGATCTAATTTCCATCACACAGCAACTTAATGGCCTAACAATTACAATAAAATCTTGAGTGAGTTACGTATTTGCCTTCAATCGTTGACTTGTAATCCGTTCAATATGAATGGCCAAATAAATCACTTCATCTTCAATCAATGTGTACTGATGGTTTTCTTGAATCATTGTTTTAATTTTCTTTGCACAGTGATAAGCTTCAGAATATCTAGATTTAACTGCTTCATAAACAATATTTTCTTTTTCATCCTTGTTTTCAATTGGTGTGTTATTGATAAGCCTCTGCGCAAAAAACTTCAAATGGACAATGAAGCGATGGTAATCCAATGAATCTTCCTCAAAACTTTGATCAAAATAGTGTTCAATCATTGCTATGACCTTTTGCATAATACGAGTAATATTCATCATATCTGGCATTTCTTCGTTCAGTTCAGCATTGACTATATGTAAAGCGATAAAACCCGCCTCATCTTTTGATAATGAAACCCCCAACTGTTCTTCAATCATTTGAAGTGCCTTTTTCCCAATCTCATATTCAAACTGGTAAAACCTTTTGATCTCCCAAAGTAAAACATTAGATACTTCCATGCCTTTTTCTTTTCTGATGATAGCAAAATGAATATGATCTGTCAGGGTAACAAAAATAATGTCATTTAACTCTTTACCCATACGTGCTCTAGCATAAGAAATAATTTGCTCTGTGATCTCTACATATTCTGTTGGAATGTCATAAAGAAGTTGCATAAACCGATCCGAAATAGTCTCATTTTCAATTGTAAAAACTTTATCAATTTTGGTGCTATCCACAAAGTCTCCAATCTTCTTTTGAAAACCAACACCCTTGCCCATATAGATGATTTCTTTTTTCTGTTCGTTGAAACTACTAACAACATTATTGTTGATGACTTTCGCAATTTTCATATTAAGAATTCTCCTTATCTACTCTCAATCGAACCTTTACTTCCACCTCAAACCTCAACTGCCTCTAGTCTATCATTTTTCCGTCTCATGTGACAGCTTCCTTCTAGAAGGACTAGATAGCGACAAATCAAAAAAAGATTGTCCCTTTCGCTTTTGACAAAAGAGCAATCCATATATACCATGTATCATTCGAAACAACTATTCTATTACAATCATTCCATGTTATTCCTCACTTTCATTCCACGATATTGAAAGATGTTGAAAATAGCCAGTGCGGCTGAGATGAAAAATACTGCCCCACCAATTACAAACGGTAGTGTCGTATTTAGTTCATAAGCAAAACCTGCAACGAGCGAACCAAAAATCATTCCCAGTGCCTTTACTGAATTAAAAATACCAAAAATCAGCCCATTTGCAGACTCTTTTTGACCGTCAGTAATCAATGCCTGTTGAATTGGCAAATACATCGTATTAAAGCAATAAAACAAGACATTCCATAACAGAAATGGTGCCAGACCAATTCGGCTACTTGCAATCAACAAGGTTGTACCACATGTCACCAAAATGAAGACAATCGATTTACGCCCATCAGTATGGCGAACTAGCCACGGATTAATAGTAAAGTTCGCGATTAGACCAATCATCCCCATAATCGCTTTTAAGATGCCATTATATGATGGTGGGAAATTAAATACTTGGCTCAAATAATAATTCAATGAATTATCATAATCACTCATCGCAAAACTTGTAAAGAAAATTGTAATCAGAAATACTAGCAAAGCAGGTGTCATAATTGTTTTTGCTTGAATGAAAAACGAGAACGGATTTGCTGCTTGCGATAGCCCACTCCACTCAATCTTCGCAGGTTTTTCTACGGAGTCTGTTAACAATATGACATACAAAAGTGCACTAGTCAGCAGCAAAATGAATTGTGTGATAAATGTTGCGCTGATAGCATAATCTCCGATAAACCCACCAAGTAAATAACCCCCAGCCGCACTAACAGAGCCAAAAGCTACATAATACATTGTGTACTTTGCCCGGTTTGTTTTATCTGTAATTTCTGCCAAATAAATCATACAGCAAACCGAAAATCCGCCAGCAAATAGACCAGATACCAATCTCGAAATCATCACCATTTCTACTGAATCAGAAACCATGAAAAGCATTTGTGAAAAGGCATAACCAACTAGCGTAATACTTGATATGCGTAATCTACCTACTGAGTCACTCAACTTCCCCCAGAACGGGCTAAATAGAAAGTTTGTAAATGACATAGCCGCAAATGCTAATCCAAACATATAGTCTGGCATCGAAATGCTTCTGAGAAATGCTGGTGTCACCGGGTGAACCATATTACATGCCAGCATCATAAAAGAGCTGAGAATATAGAATTTGATCAATGTGGGTTTTGATGTCATCGTAAGCATTTCCTTCGAATTTTAATAGTTTCTATTCTACCATACTTTGGGGTAGAATTTTATTTCAATTTTGAACAGGCATTATGTTACACTGACATATTAAATCCAAAGTAAAACCATCAATAAGAAATAAGAATTTTCAAATTAATTTATTAAAAAAGCTGCCAAGAATTTTTACCTTCTTGACAGCATGACGCTCAGACATCCGGTGTTTTTGCAATAATTTGCACCAAATGAATAGAGCCTATAGAAGAAAATTTATATTCCTCAAACTACTCCGAAAGCACCAACAAATCCTTCAATTCTTCCGTCGAAAGTTCAGTAACCCAATTATCACTTTGAATAATTTCCTCATTTAAATGCATTTTCTTCTCGAGCATTATATCTATTTTCTCTTCAAGAGTTCCTGATACGATTAGCTTGTGCACATGAACAAATTTTGTTTGACCGATTCGATGCACTCGGTCTGTTGCCTGATTCTCAACAGCAGGATTCCACCAACGATCATAGTGAACAACATGATTAGCCGCAGTCAAATTTAGTCCTGTACCGCCTGCTTTAAGTGATAAGAGTAGAATTGGGAATTCTCCATTTTGAAAACGCTCAATCATCTCATCCCGTTGCTTTTTCGGTACACTTCCTTTTAGGAAAGGTACTTGCAACCCAAACTGTGATTTGAGTAAAGTTTGGATCATATGTCCCATATCAAGAAACTGCGTAAACACCAAAGTACTTTCTTGCTTCGCTAAAATCGTCTCAAGCAGTTCAACTAATTTCTCTGTTTTTTCAGAACGCTTTAAAATATCTTGTGGGTTTTCCTCTTTTAAGAACAGGGCAGCATGATTACAAATCTGCTTCAACTTTGATAGCATCTGCAAAATAAGACCCTTCCGTTCAAAACCTTCTGTTTGATCTACTTTGACCAATGTATCTTCAACAATACTTTGATAAAGCGCTGCCTGCTCACTTGTAAGTGATACGAACTCTTTTTGCTCTAATTTATCAGGTAAGTTTAAGGCAATTTCCTTATCCTTTTTTGAACGCCTAAGTAGAAATGGCTGAATTAATTTCTGTAACTGAACTGTTTTTTTCTTATCGCCTTCTCGTTCAATTGGACTTGCAAAATTCTGATTAAATTTGTTTGCTGAACCAAGATAGCCTTTAATCGCAAAATCAAAAATCGTCCACAATTCACTCAATCGATTCTCAATCGGTGTTCCTGTCACGGCAATCGTATGGCGCCCTTTTAGTTTCCGAGCCACTTTCGATTGTTTTGTGAAATCATTCTTGATATTTTGCGCCTCATCTAATACAATCGCATCCCATTTGACATCCAGAAAATCGACTTCATCTTGCGGCAAGAGCCCGTAGCTTGTTAAGACAACATCAGCTTTGGCAATTGCTTCATGAAACTGCGCTTCATGTTTTCTTTGTGGCCCGTAATGAAGTGCCACATTTAAACTTGGAGCAAACTTCTCTAGCTCTTTCTGCCAATTCCCGAGCACAGAAGTAGGGCAAACAATGAGTGAGGGCGCTTGTCGTTCTTCTGATTCTTTGACCGACAGCAAATAACTAATGATCTGAATCGTCTTTCCAAGTCCCATATCATCCGCAAGGCAACATCCCAAACCGTATTTTCGTAAAAACAATAGCCAGCTCATCCCTTGAATCTGATAAGGACGCAACTCACCTTGAAAACTCTGCGCTACTGCCGATACAGGAATTTCTGAAAAATGATTTAAATGATTCATAAAGCGCTTTAATTCATTGTTCACTTCAAATTGAATCTGTATATATTCGTTATCGGCATTAGATGACTCACCATCAGCAGTCGGTAACTGTTGATGAAGCAGGTCATACATCGTCAAGCCCTTCTCTTCTGCTTCACGCATGATCCGCTGAATTCGATCCATAAATTGATCGTCCAATCTGATCCACTTACCACCGATAAAAATCAATCTACGTTTCTCTGTAACCAACTGGTTAAATTCATCCCTTGAAATCATTTGATTATTAATCGCTAGCTGCCAATCAAAATCAACCAGTGCGTCTAATCCAACAAATGACTTAAAGTTATTTCTGACTTTCGCACTAACAGCCATTTTTGCACTTTGTATTGACTGCCACCACGCTGGCAAAAGCACTTCTACCCCAAGTTTGACAAGGATTTCTGAAGCATCCATCAAAAATGACCACGCCTGAGTATCATTAATTTCAGCTGTAAACCAAGGAAACATAAATTTCCAACGTGCTATTTCAAGTTCAACATCATAAAAATGCTTTTTCCAGGAAGGTGCTGCTTTTCTACGATCAGACCAGAGAATCACTATTTCAGGTGATTTCTTACTCCTCAAAAAGACCTCTAGCTTCCAGTCCTCAGCATTCTGATCTTGCTCAAAATCCGGATCAGACAAGCGAACACCAATTGTGAAGGGTGCCTCTGTTTCCACACCAATAAACTGTTGCCAACGGTCATGATCAAAGAACTGGCTGAGGCCATCCGTTGAAATTCCCTTTTCGATCAGTTTTGATTCTAACTCAATGATCTTTTGATAAGTTGGTTCTGCTTTGACTGATTCACGGAACCAATTAGTCGCGAATGACTTAACTGTCTGCTTTTCTGTAGCGTTCTCCTCGTCGAGAGAAATGCCCATTAGTGGTGTTGACCAAAAATCACTTGCAAACTGATTTTCAATTTTTTCAGGCAGCTGAAGGGTACCTTGTTCTTCTTGTACAACCCCAGAAGGTTTGTATTCTAGCACCTGAATATTTTCAAATATAGCTTCACTCAGTGATAAACTAGCGCTTGAAAGTGGGTCCCAATGCCAATTCATTAAATCATTAAAGGATTTGGTTGCTAAGATTTCAAGCCAATCATAGGCAGAAATTAAGACACCCGGTTTGCCATTGATATTCGTCCGGGTGAGCGTTGTACCATAAAAACTAGGTGCATGCCATTGAAAAAGTATGCCAGACCACCGCTCCAGCGGAAGTTCCACTGTTTTGTAAGTGACATAAATAAAGAACTGCTGGGAATCAACCAGTTTACAGTTCACCTGCATCCGGTTATTTTGACTATTCAACATAACTAATCAGCTTCCCCCTTTCTAGCTCTGATTGAAAGGCGCGTAGGCGCTTATTTGATGACACAATATAATCTAGATATTGCTCCCACGCATGGTTCTTTTTCAATTTTTTATAAATCGTTCTTAATTTTTTCATATAACGAACAGCTTGCTTGTAGGATTGACGATTTTTGCTTGCAATTTCTAAGCTAATGTGAAAATGATAAATCGGTAGAAGGAATTCAGGTGCTTCTTTTGCGATGGTTGCAATTTGTTCTGAATATCTGTATAAGATATTTTCTGGACTAATCATCAGCAAATCAACCCATTTACGATAATCTTTCTTCTCAAAAATGAGTGATGCATATTCTTTTTGAGAAAAAGGCATGTACTGTTTCAACGCCTTTTCACCTAGATCAAAATCCTGTGAATTTTCTACATAGTCAATGACTATGGTACAGAAATGTTCAATTGGAGAAACAAGCGCTTCCTTCACCTGAATAATATCAGCCACTTGCACATGTTCTATCACCCAGTCAATGATCAATTTCACGAATTGGAAATCCTTTTGCTCGTTATAGTGATCCATCATAGAAATGAGTAATGGAAATGAGGTTAGTTCCACTTCATTCAAAATGGAGGCAGCTTTTTCCGACTGATTTTCTACATCCCACAAATACATCAGTGCTGGCTTGCTAAAATAATGATTGGAACTGGCTTGCAACCTTTCAATTTCTGCTTTACGATCCTCACCGGAAGCCAGAAATTTTGACCAAAACACGCAATAAACGTGCCATTTCTGCAGTAAATAGTCTTGATCCATGAAAATTGAGGATTGCGTCTCTTCCCTAAGTTGCTTGAAGACAACCTCAGCTTTTTCAGGGATCGGATTATCCATATACCCTCTTACTGCTTCACCAAAAGAATCTAGAAGATATTCCCCTTTACTTCTGTAAAAAGTGGTAACTGTTTTTGGATCCTCCGTTAACCATATTTCTTTCAGCCCAAAATAATAGCCAATCATTAAATAAAGGTTTGCCCAGCTAGGGTCAGAGGGAATTCGTGACCGAATTGCTTTTGTATAAGCTGAAACAAAGTTGTACTCACCATAGTAACTACGAAATAGTTCCTTAGAAAGCTCCTTCTGTGCTGCTTTCTCGAAAAACGCTATCCAATTTTCCAATTCTCGTTCTACATCAATTGTATATGAAAATTGATACATCTCGTTTTGCTCACTACCTGTTTTCCAAGCTTCAATCCATTTAGAAATACTTTGATACCGATCAAATGCAGCAAAAAAAAGTGCCAATTGATGTTGGCAAACCGGTTCCTTTGAGGCGCAACTACAGCTTTTTTGTAGAGAAGGTTTAAAATTGATGACAATAAATTCTTTCTCTTTATCGCGAACATTGCCAATCAGGTGTTTTTCATTATTCTCTAGAATCTGTACACGATATTGACGATAGAGAACCCTAGCTTCATCAACAAGGCTAAGCGCATCGTCCGTTGTAAGGGGTAAGTCATTTTGCAATTGCTTTGCAAAATTGATTAAAGATCTGTTCATTTTTTCCTCATTCTTTTTTTTTAGTACCCCCATTATAACAAATGATCGCAATAAATCATTAGTATAGACTACCCAATTTACTAAAACAATTTTTTCATGGATCTAAATTACATGCTCATTGTAGAAAAACGATTGAATATAACAATCTTATTATTTTCATGAAATTCTGATTAACAACTATTGATTATAGTCACTTTTTTTTTATTTCCATGCTGATATGAAAATAGACATTTCCATAAAAAAGAGCGCTCCGCACCCATCAACACCCATTCCCATTCCCGAGGGGTTTCCATTCCTTTTATTTCCATTATATAAAAGTATACGGTACTGGATTAAGTGCTTGCTTTCCAGTCTTCTATTTTTTTCCACACTACCTCTGTTTTTCTACAAGAAATTAGTCTTCTCTAGCGATTGCTTTGCCGCTGCAAGCTTATTTTCATTCACCAATACAATCGGCCCAGTACATCCCATGCCACTTTCAGCATAAATTCCTTCACGCCAAAGTGCTTGCACTGCTTCCTCCAGTGACATGATGTCAATCCCGCTAATTTCTTCAGTGACAACTTCCTTATTTGGTTGTTTAATTAGCCCTGCCGACTTATTCTGTTCATTCGTTATTTTGGTCATCATCGCCAAGATTTCATCTAATTTTGCCCCTTTCGCCTGCTCAAACTCTTGCTTAGCCACTTTGATTAAATTTCCCTGAGCCAGTTGTGCCGCATAAATCAATGCGTTAGCAACAACAGGTACACCTGAAGCTCTTGAAAGGATGAGCACTAGGCGATTATAATCAGCGCCTACGCCAGGGCCATAACCATAACCCAAAGCTTCGTAACTACCACCTGTCATATATGCTGAGAACATTTTCATCATAAGGTTTCCTGTCAAACTATCAGTGACCATGACATCGACATTGGGACAAAGTAAATCATTTCCTCTCATCACAGCACCACCATCAGCGCGAATGGACTCTGAGAACTCAATTGAATAACCATTCACATTTAACGCTTCGAGTGCTTTTTCAACTTGTCTAGCACCGTCGATGTTTAAAATGCCAACTGTTGGTTTTTCAATCCCGATCGCTTTAGCAGTAATGATGCCACCTATAGCATTCTTTATCATTGCATGAACCCTGTTTGTCGAACTCGTCCCAGTCGTTGTTGCCAAAAGCATTTCTCTTCCTTGACCTGGTGTAACCACTCTGCCAACAGTTGAGACACCGATTGGAAAGTTATAGTGCATAGTCACACAGGCATCTATTGACCCGTTATCCAATAATTCTTCCATTTTGGTATGCATCAATTCTTCACTTGCCACTTCGATGACCTCAAGTTTTGTTTCCACTTTCGGTCCGATTAACACGATGTCAAACCGGCCATCATTTCGAAAAGCGGCTTCCGCACCTTTTACAAGGTTTGATGCGCCATGTTCAGATCCAAACAGTGTCAGCCCTACTTTTTTTCTTTCTTGAAAAACACCAGACTCAATCCCATCTGCAACTTGTAAGAAAACTTCACCAATTAATTTTTTTATATCTTGTGTCATTTTTTCACCTCAAGCTTTCATTAGTTGAGAAGCAAACTCCCTTAATGATTCTCCGATTAAGGACTTCACTTGTTCTTTAGAAATGTTCCCATCTTCACCTTGACCATTGTTTCTTTCCAAGATGATTGATACCCCATCAAACAAGTTTGTCATGCGCCCAAGAAACAGACTGCCTTTGCCAATAATCATTGCTTTATTAAATGAGCCTGTTGTTAAATCCTCACGCGCAAAACCCAAGTAAGGAACGCCTGAAGGAATATGCCCTTGTGTAGGTGCAAACCCAACCATTCCATGCTTCTCAATAAAATCAGGCAACTGCTTGCGTTCAATATCTTTTCTCATCACACCAAGTGCAGCGATCATTTTATAATTCGCTTCTGGAACATCACCAGCACCAGCTGGTTTTGTCACTTCTGGATTTTGCATTTCAACAGAGTACTTATCAATATCTGTAACTGCAAGTCCGGCCTTCTCTAAGGGAGCTGTGACTAGTGCACTCATTACAGCTTGAGGCGATGAACCAGTTCCGACTGTATGACGTCCAACCAAATCTGTATTAAAAACCGGCGACACCCCATCGTCTTCGCTGATAAGAACAGCGAATCCTCCTAACACATCTTCTAATATGGGTAGTCCTTTTTTCACATGATCTTTTCCGTTCATACCGAGTTTTGCAGTTGCCCCACCTGCTACAACGACAACGTTTCTGTAAACACCCGCTTTGACAAGTGCCGATGCTTCAATGAGTGAATGAATAGGCGCAGCACAGAAACCTCTTGTATCAGAACCAGTTGCATTCACTGCACCGACTGTTTCTGCAATTGCCTTGGCAAAGTTACCGCCACCTCTTTGATTCATATCACCACATGCTTCTTCAGAGCACTCAATCACATAATCGACTGCTGTTACATCAAGCTGGTATTTTGCGATTAAATTCTTGAAGGCTAAATAGCCAGAAGCTTTCACAACAAGATTTTCAAAAAGGACATGGGCATTCAAATTCACATCAACATCATGGGCTCTTTTCACGCAACCAACTAACTGCTTTTGATGAAAGATCGGTTCCGCACCTTTTTCTGTAACCATTATTTCGATTTCACCAAGGGTAACGCCCTCTTTCAGCTTAGTGACATCATCTTTTAATAATGGATGGTTCAGTAGTTGATCTTTTGCTAATTCTACAAAACCAGTTTCGAGCTGAACCAAATCAAAAACGTCTACAATTTTCAGCAGGCCAATAAACTCTTCTTGCGGCATAATTTCGCCAAATTTCCCAAACCGATCAGCGGATTGTATGCCTTGCTCATACCATGGTGCAGTAACTGCTTTTAGCTCATCAGGCGTCAAGTTTCCGATAAATGTCTGGTTCGGTCCATAATTAACTGCTTTTGAAAAATCTCTAATATGATTATCTAGCGCCTTTAAATAATCAGAATCTGGATTTGAAGCTTTCTCCATTGTTTGAGTTGTACCCGCATGAAGAACCATATCTGGTGTATGTACAAGTATATAACTCGCACCTTTTAGGACTGCTAATGACATTTTTCACCCTCCATAACTTCTACAAGGCTTTACCAAATGATCATGGCAAAGCCTCATATCAATCTTGTATTATTGTTCAAAAACAGTTTGACCTTCCACTTCAGTTTGCAAAGCAACAATCGCTTGTTCAACCAGTTTCCGTCTCACCTTTTTCTCTTCAGCTGCATCCAGTAGCGGATTACCAAATGGATACGGAATTGCCACAGTAGGAATAATTCTATTTGCACCTACTGTTATAGAAATTGGAACCACTGTGCATGCATGTACAACAGGAATGCCAGCTCTTTCAATTTCTTTAACCATCGTTGCACCGCAACGAGTACAAGTTCCTCAGGTGGATGTTAATATGACAGCCATTACTCCATCTGCCACGAGTTCCTGTGCAAAGTTCTCAGCATACGCTTTTGAACTCGCTACAGACGTCCCATTACCAACGGTACTATAAAAATACTCATGCAATTTTCCGATCTCGCCTTCTTTTTCCATGTCACGCAGAACATCGATAGGAACAACTCGATTTGGATTTTCATTTGCATAAGAAGGATCATAGCCGCCATGAGCCGTTTCATATGTGGCTTCAGTCAGCTCATCAAGTGCAGCAATACTATATTTCCCGTATTTCGATGCACTTGAAGATTCAATTCTATCTGGATTTCCTTTAGGAACAATCCCGCCAGAAGTAACTAGCGCAATTCGTGCATTTTTGATATCTTTCACAGCTGGATTTGCTGGAACAGTATCAAAAATTGGCATAGCATATTCCGTTTCAAAAGACTCACCTTTGATTTTGTCCACAAGCATATTGACTGCTCTGGTTGCGCCTCTTTCGGATACAAATACATTCTTCCTGCGGCCTCTTGGAAAGTAACCTTCTTCAGTCGCAGAGCCAATTTCTTCTTTGCCTAACAGCTTTAATGCAAATTGCCCGATCGCTGGTGCAGCTGCTCTCATACTAGCAGCGGATTTTCCCGTTGCTAGTATGTAGACATCCTTTTTAAACGATTCAGCACCTGGATTTTCTTCATACATTGCTGTCACGACAGGAATATTTAATTGATTAGAAACTGTTGAACAAATTTGCCCACAAGCCATTCCGTAACGCCCCGCATTAAATGCAGGACCAGCAATCAAAATATCCGGTTGCACCGATTTAATCATATCCATCAATGTGTTTGTCGCTTCTTCTACATTTTCGTTAAAATAAGAATCACCACAAATGACGGTTGCAACAATTTCTGCCTCTCCTTTGAGTTGTGCATTAATTGCCATCCCTGGACCTACAAAGCCCTCACGAAGTTCAGGTTTGTAGTCAGCTTTGTCTTCACCACCAATTCCGCCATAGAACTGGTTGAGATAATGAACAATACGAAGCTTTCCCATTTGCTTCTCCTCCTTTCTGAGAAAATATTAGTACTTGGTGAACTGTTCACGCATTGAAGTCATTTCTTGAACAATCTCATCGACATTCAAGACCATTTCCATCATCGCAATTTGTTCATCATAAACAGCTGCATCTACAGCTTCTTTAAATTCTGGTTCTACAACATGGTATACCTTGAGTCCCAACTGGACTCCAGCTAACGAACCTGCAAAAGTAGGATCTCCATTCGTAACTGTTTCTGCTGCAAGGCCTGCGGCTTCTGCCTCTCCTGCGCCAATTAACACAATTACGTTTTCTCCGCCAAATTTATCAACAGCGGCTTTTACCCTATTTTGATTTTCTAGGTCCATCGCTCCTGCTGCAGTTCAAACAAAGCATTCTGTAGCAGAAAAGACGACTTCAGCAGTTGTTGATTTCAAACACTCTTCAACAGCTGGTCCTGGAATACCATCACGATCACCAATGACAATCACTTTTTTATCATCAAATAATCCCATCTTTCATTTCCCCTTTCCTATCATTATTTAATTGTTTGATTAGTACTCTTTAGCTGTCATACGGTTAAAACCTAACTCGTTAGTTGCACCCGTGATGACTTGAATTTCCGCTTCAATGCTGCCATCTGCTCGTAAGCTACCAGTAGCACCGCCAGCAATTTTGTCCACATAATCTAGCATCCCAATGATTTTCTTCATTGGTGGTAGCACAATTTTCTCATTGGCATTACCGCCTGTGACTACTGCATTTGCCAGTGGATCAGCATCCGCTAAAGATTGAGAAGTTCCGTCGACACCTGCGTACTCATCCGTGACAATAACAGTCTTGATTCCCTCAAACTCAATTTTCTTGCAATTCATGATCAGGTCTGTATCAGGATTGCCAAACCCTTCTTGCGAAACAATCACCGCATCAAACCCCAAGAACTTACAAAGCTTTGCTGTCCAATCTGATGAACGCTCTTTATCAGCCAAGAAAACTGTTTCATTGGTAATAATGACACCGATAAAATTGATATCGACACCGTGACGAGCATACAAATCTTGAATAATCGGATTGTTTTGGTGATGGTAAGTAGTGTTTTTATCACAGGCAGAAACACAATTTCCGCTGGTGATAGCCCCATCCATTACCTCGGTTGGGTAAAGAATTGTTGGCACAATCTTCTTCGCATCAACACCGTAGACATAAGTATCATGCATTAATCCTTGCGTTTGTAGCATGTAGACATAACCCACTTTTGGCAGGTCAGGATGCTCTGCTATACTTTCTAAAACCGGCTTAGTTTCATAGACAGTGACTTCATCCGGTGTAATTGTTCGTGCATTTTCCCCAAGTAGTTTGGCTACTTTATAGCCTGCAAATCTTGCAGATGCCTCATAATCATAAGGCTTGATGCCCTCTACAGGTTCAATTACAACGCAAAGATTGAGTAATTTTGAAAATGGTGTGAAATCTGCCCCTGGGCCACTCATATCAATGATTCCTTCTTGGAATCCAACAATTTCACCACAAGTCACCACCGCCATACCATGTAGAACATGCGTCCGGCCACTACCAACAGTTCCGACTTTGCCAATCGTCCCAGGAAAATACTCGCCACCTTCTACTTTTACGCGGGGCTGGATGACATCTTTAACAGGTGTGATTCTTGTTTCTTCACCCGGCCGAGCTAAATCAAATTGAACACTTTTGATATTCTCATCTTCCATGACCAGATTCTTTAGCTCTTGCTTATTCACATAGAGAACGCCATTGTCTACTTTTGTAAAATCCGCAAATTGGATATCTTTGATATGAATGTTTCCAAGTTCTAGTTTCATGATATTCACCTCCTTGATTCCTACTAAAATCGGTCATCAAATAGCATTATAATTGCCCTTCAATCATCGCTTGTACGCTTGCTTTTGTTGCATCATCTTTGGTTACTTCATCTACCTTTTCACCATTTTTATAAATTGAAATGGTCGGTAGTCCAAGTATCTTTTGCGAAATTGCTAGCCTTCTTGCCTTAGTTGTGTTGAATTTCACAAACTTTACTTTTCCCTGATATTGCTCAGCAAGTGCCTCGATATCTGGTAAAAGCGCTTGACATGGTACGCAACCATCGCCAAAATAATCGACAACACATAGACCTTGATAATCTAGTACCTCTGTTTGAAATGCTTCTTTTTCTATTAAATGCACGAAATCACCTCACTTTCACTTTTTCATTTTGACATTCATCTATATACTTACCTGCTTGGACGGCAGCAATTGCACCATCGGCAGCGGCAGTAACCACTTGGCGGAGAGACTTGACTCTAATGTCTCCGGCGGCATAGACACCATCAATATTCGTATTCATGTTGTCGTCTGTCACAATATAACCTGATTCATCCATATCGATAGCCCCTTTGTATAGTTCACTCACTGGATTAAATCCGATAAAAACGAACACACCAAAAGTCCCATCTTCTTCATCAGCGAAGAATTCATGAACCTCATTTGTCTTCACATTCTTAAATACAATCGATTCGACAATACCATCACCTTTGATCTCTTCCACAACTGTATCCCATAAAAATTCAATCTTTGCATTGTCAAAAGCATGATCACAAAGTGATTTAGCAGCCCGAAGCTCATTACGGCGATGGACAATCGTTACTTTGCGTGCGAATTTTGTTAAATACAGTGCTTCTTCTACAGCAGAGTCTCCGCCACCGATGACGAACACTTCCATGTCTTCGAAGAAATCAGCATCACAAGTAGCACAATAAGACACCCCTTTGCCAATAAGCTTTTTCTCACCTGGGCAATCAATTGGACGACTTTTCCCACCATTGGCAATGATCACAGCTTTTGCATGATATTCATTGTCAACACCCTTGACAATTTTCGTTCGGCCAGATAGATCAATACTAATGACCTTGTCTTTAACAATTTCAGCACCGAACGCCTTCGCTTGATCCACCATCCTTTTCACCAATGTTGGACCTGTCGCATCTTCGATCGAGCCAGGATAGTTGGCGACTTCGTCTGTAATGACGATTTGTCCACCACGGGCATTGTGTTCCAGAATAATCGTACTGAGCTTAGCCCGGCTCGCATAAAGCCCAGCGGAAAGTCCTGCAGGTCCTGCCCCGATAATGACTACATCAATTTCTCTCATAATTGGATTTGTACCTCCGTTATTTTAAGTACTGTGAACAAGTTTACCGGAAAAATGTAGTGCAATTTCCCGATGCCTTAACACCTCCTTTAAAATTATCTGGTCATACTATCTTCAATTAAACTTAAATCAATCATTTGAAAATCTTGCAGTGTCTTCGTATTTAATTTTCTTTGTTGAATATTTTTTATGAATTTCTCAGTCGTTGTAATGGCATCTTCTATCATATGGAGTGAATCTAAATCGAGGGTTACAGTTTCTTTTGTAACTAAAATCGTTTTATAAGGTGTTTCATACGGCTTAATACTGCCTGATAAAGGGTGGGTAAGGAGTTTATGCCCCTTGTGAATCATATCTCTTGTTACTCGTAGAACATCTATAAATGTATAGCTTTCTTGATAAAGAAACGCCACTTCAGTATTGTATTGCTGATAAACAGAAGGATTATTTGAGATCACAATCTTTTTCAATTCATCTCCACCAAACTTTTTTAATAAAAAAAGAGTATAGGCATTATACCTATACTCAGTCTAATTAAATCCAGAGTTTGTCCAAGTAAGTTCCTTTTACCTGAGAATTTCACTAAGGATCGGTCAGCCCCTAGTTTGTCCCTTCGGTGGCATCTTCACATACGCTCTCGCTTACTCTTCATCCATATTTATTATCATTGCTTTCAAGTCCATTATAGGAACCTGCATTTTAAAAGTCAATAGGTTTTGAAATGTCACAAAAAGATCACATTTAAACCCCAAATCGGACACGTTTATCCTCTATTCGTCTAGTCATTTTTTTCTTATCAAAATCATCCAAAAGGAGAACTGCATATTTTCGGCTTGATTGGATCTCATCCCTTAATTCTGCTAGGGTGATTTCACCATTTTTATCCAATTTTTCTAAAACAATTGCTTTAGCTTGATCATAATAGTCTTTATGAATGACCGTTTGTTGATCCAGTCCAACCACTGACTTATTTAGCAAAGATTCAAGTACCTCAAGATAGCTTTTGCTTTGATGATTCGTTAACGCTTCAAGCGTTGGTGGCGTAAATTTACTTTTTAATAATACCTGCTCGATTTCATCTTTTATTTTCTTCTGTTTCTCATTGTATTCTACAGAAAAACCATGGAGGGAGACAATATTTGACTGAATTTTGATCAACTTGTCGCTTTCTATTTTTCCAAGGAGAATATCCCATTCTTTTGTAGCAAATTTGATTTTGACGCTCTTTCGTAGCTCTTCTTTGGAGAGGCCCTCTTTAAGGTTGAATTTCTGATGAAATATTGACAGTTTTTCAACTAGACTCATTTGAATTTGCTCAATTGTGTTCAGGTGATAGAACGCTTGATTGATTTCACAGATGATCTCCTCGTCTACTAGTTCTTTCACAAGCCCCTGTGTAACCGTATCGTCCTTTGAGATATAGCCCAAGATGTCTTTCAATGTCACTTTCTTTTCGCCATTATCCTCTATATAGTTTTCAATGATTTCTTTGTCATCGCCTTCAAACTGCATCTGCAACTTTTGAAGGATGGCAATGTCCGAGGTCCCATGCTTCTTGGGATTAGGATCTAGAACAATCCCGCCACCGATTGTCGAAACAGGTGAGAAAAAACGAAGTACAAAACGGTCACCTTTTTTAACGTAAACAGTCTCCTCAAGTCGCAATTGGCAAAATCCACCCTCACCACCAGCAATCATTTCTTTATCCAATGGAACAAGTCGCGCTAGAACTTCTTTTGTACCTAAGAAAACCCTTACTCTACTCCAAAGCCTTAATTCCCTTTCGAAGGACTTCACCAATTCAATTTTTACATCAAGGAATTTAGTTGCCTTCATCGCATCAACTACACCAAGAACATCGCCTCTCTTCACATCCGTTGTTTTAATATTAGCAATGTTAATCGCTGTCCGCTGTCCTGCGTACGCTGTATTGACATTTTGTTCATGTACTTGAATATTTCTTATTTTAGCTTTGTGTTTATGTGGGTAGATAACAAGTTCATCTTCAACGGAAATTGCTCCCTCCGATAAGGTGCCTGTCACAATTGTACCGAATCCTTTCAATGAGAAAACGCGATCAATATTCAGTCTTGGCGATGTTCTTGTATTCTTAACACGCACGATCTCTGTCATTTGATCAATTTGTTTGATCAGCTGCTCGATGCCATTGCCACTAATAGAATCAACCTCTATTATTTCGGCACTCTCGAACATTGTGCCACTGACTTTTTCCTTTACATCTTCAATGACAAGCTCTTTCCATTGTTCCTCAACCGTATCACATTTAGTTAAAACAATGATGCTTTTTTCTATATTTAAATAATTGAGGATATCAATATGCTCCACTGTTTGCGGCATAACACCTTCATTCACTGCAATGGTTAAAAGTACGATATCAATTCCTGTAGCACCGGCGAGCATGTTTTTAATAAATTTCTCATGCCCTGGAACGTCAACGATTCCAGCTCGTTTGCCACTCGGCAAATCAAAGTAGGTAAATCCTAAATTGATGGAAATACCTCTCTTTTTCTCTTCTTCCAGAGTATCAGTGTTCCTGCCCGTAAGCGCCTTAATTAACGTTGTCTTACCATGATCGATATGCCCCGCAGTGCCGATAATAACGTTTTGCATAGAAAAGTTTCTCCTCTATTTCTATTGATAAGGTCTGCATTTCATAATCTGTTTTTGTATGTTTTGACTGTAGCCATTATACCATATTAGCAAGAATTCAAGAGATTTAATCCTTGATGAAAACGGCCATTTCATAGTGAATTACCTGCTTACTAGTTCCTCAGTAGTTGAGATCTTTCCCCAGTGATATCCCAGAAAAACCCTATATTAAATTGTTCATAGCATCTTGAAAAACCAATTGGCTATGATATAATTACTCATGGAAGTAGAAGGGCAACTGGTGTGCCTGCCAGTCTTCAAAACTGTGTTGCGGCTCATGGTCGTGGGTGGGTTCGATTCCCATATGCTTCCGCCAAAATAGAATATAAACAGGGCTGATGTCGTGGTTTCCACTTACATCAGCCTCTTTAGATTTACTGCAAGCCATTAAACCCCATATACGCTCATTTCAACATTATTGATTGATTCATCCATTCTTTTTCTCGCTGACAATTCGGTAATAATTCATAATTGATGTCACAATCAATTACTGCACATGTTTCAATAATATTTTTTTGCACCTCTTAACCTTATACAGGTTATCGGCTTCATAGTCGAGGTAAACTTCAATAATTTTTCCTATTTAATCAGAATCACCCCTAAATCAGCAAGTTTATCATTGATTTATGTACTTGGCAGACAGTATATTTACTCTAAAAAAAAGTACCTAGGAAAATTTTTACCAAGCTACAATGCTAAGATTATTATGACCGAGGAGGGGGATTTAAATGAATACAAAAGATTTAATAATTGAGACGTTCGAAATCACATCCCAGAAATTAAAAAACAAACAGGATGAAAATGAGAAAAACGGGGTGAAAACCAGATTTCCTGATCTGTTAGCCTTAATGTTCTTAGGGTACATAATATCAGGTGTGTTATTCGCAATCTATGAAACAACTTCACTTTTTTTATCAATGATAAACTACACGATAGATACAGCTAAACTGCTTGATATCTCTAGCTCAATTGACTATTTTACTCTCGTTTTTTATAAATATTCAGAGACGCTTACAACAGAAACTATCGCATCTACGACTGCACAATTATTAAATACAATAAAGTACTTTTTAATGTTTATTCCTGTTGTTGTTATTTGTAATTTAACCAAAAATCTGTTTAGGAAAATATCAATCATCATGATTGGATCTACTATTATATTCACCCTTATATTTCCAGAAGCAATTGTCATATTACTGATACTTACCATTTTAATTTTTATCATATTTTTTTCCAATAGCGATAACAACGGGCAATTTCTAAAAGAGCTCTCACATTGCATATTAATATTAAAATCTTTTGATTTAAAAATAAAGAAGCCAAAACTGATAAAGAGCTTTTTACTCTTTATATCGCTAATTGTACTTTGTCGGCTCTCACAATTATTGCTTAAAGATATTTCATCACTATCTGTATTTATTTTCTGGGTTACTATTTTTCTTTTATTATGGGTTAACTCAATTCATAAAAAAAAGCTTGTGCTACTCAGTCGCAGGCTAATTGTTTTTCTGGGGTTTATTCCAATTTCAATATCGGTTATTGACATAAATGTTGAAAGCTCAAACACAAAAATTATTTTTGCAATTGTATCAATTTTTATCGCAGTTGAAAGGTTCTACTCAACATTAAAAGATATGAGAGAAGAGGTTTGCAGTTTAAGAGACCAGAAAACTGAATAGCGAAGCGCTTATTATTGAACGAAAAAATCACCTGGATAAAAACGCTGCATCACCGAAAATACCTGTGATGGGATCATTAATTTGGTTGCTCCATATTTTTCACACCCCAATCATGCAGCGTTTTCAAAATTGGAAGCAATGACTGCCCTTTTTCAGAAATACTATATTCAACTTTTGGTGGAATTTGATTGTATTGCTTTCGAATAATAATTCCTTGTACCTCTAATTCTTTAAGCCTTGTAGAAAGCATTTTATGCGTAATTCCAGTCAAATCATTCTTAAGCTCTCCATAACGCAAGACTTTATTTACTGATAGCAAATATAAAATTAGCAATTTCCACTGCCCTCCAATGACAGTTAGTGTATATTCAATTGGATAGGAGCCATCAATCTTTTTACACCCCTGCAATCCAACGCTACCCTTCTCATCTGGCATATCCTATTACTCCCCTTTCGGATAGTATCACACATAAAACTGTGTACTAGCATTTATCGTTTATTTATATTATATTTGATATGCACCTAATTTTCAAAGGGAATTTCTAGTACAATTTTTTTAATCGCTTTAGAGTAAAATAATCATTTAGCCGGGTTTTTAAACAATACTCGGTATACCAAATTTACAAAAACTGAAAGGAAGTCAAAAAATGAGTACAATTAAGGAAAATGCTGCAACAGATATTCACGCTGTTATTAAAGAACGTCATTCTGTTCGTGCATATGATCCAAATTTCAAAATTTCAAATGAAGAAATTATGGAGATGTTAGCGGAAGCAACGCTTGCACCATCTTCAAGTAACCTACAACC
>JAVBKE010000225.1:0-4344 GCA_031554185.1 Caryophanales bacterium | reverse complement strand
TCAAAGATTTTACTAAAGATGAAGGAAGCAGCAGAAGCTCGCCTTGAGCATGAAGTCACAGATGCTGTTATTACAGTCCCAGCTTACTTTAATGATTCCCAAAGAAAAGCAACAATTGATGCTGGAAAGATTGCTGGCCTTAATGTGTTGCGCATATTAAACGAACCCACTGCTGCTGCTATAGCGTATGGAATGGATAAAAAGGTAATGTTACCTTCAAAATTTACGGTAGCTATTTTACATCCTCAAAACTACGTTTTTAAAACCATTGTAGGTTGGACGAGCTCGGAATGTCCTTGTCTTTGACCTTGGTGGCGGGACATTTGATGTGTCCATCATGACAATTGAAGATGGGAATTTCACTGTGAAAGCTGTTGACGGGGACACGCACTTGGGTGGTGAAGACTTTGATAGAAGACTGGTTGAATACTTGATGAAGGATTTCAAGCGTAAACACAAAAAAGACATTTCCAAGGATAAGAAAGCATTGTCAAAGCTAAGAATTCAATGTGAATTAGTAAAGCGACGACTGTCATTAGAAAAAGCAGTAAAGTAGGTTGAAAAATTTGCAAGTAGTGTTGTTTCTTGTTCTGAGATATGTTTACAGTATCTATATAGATGCCTTACACGATGGTATTGATCTGCAATCAAATATGACCAGGAACCGGTTTGAAGATCTAAACATGGAGTTGTTCACAAAGACCATACAAACTGTAGAAAATGCACTTCGTGAAGCAAAAATGAAAAAAAGTGATATAGATGATGTGGTGTTGGTGGGAGGTTCCACTCGCATCCCTAAGATCCAAGATTTACTGCAAGATTTTTTTGACGGCAGGAAGCTGAGTCACGGCATAAACCCAGATGAGGCAGTAGCCAATGGTGCAGCTATACTAGCTGCATCCCTGCAGGGAAATAAATCAGAAGCCATTCAAAATCTGCATCTGTATGATGTGACACCTTTGTCTTTAGGAATTGAAATTTACAGAGGTTTAACTGAAGAGCTCATCAAGCGCAATACCACCATTCCTGCAAAGTACACAAAACCATTTGCAACTTGCGCAGATAACCAAGTTGCTGCCAGCATCAATGTCTATGAAGGAGAACGGCCCATGTTTAAGGATAATGTTTGTGAACTTTTGATCTCCATTTGCCTAGTATATTAGTATTCGTTGTGGCTAGTGGGTATCTAAGCAGAACAATGTCCGAAAGATTGTTGAGAATCTTCATCTGATCATTGTAAATATCTTTGGTACTGATACATAAGACTTTAGTGAATGTTGAAAAGTTACTTAGGTTTTATATTTTTGGAGATATTGAAATGTATAGTGGTATTTCTGAGTCTTTTCTGCTGAGTACCCCTCAGACATAATGTTAGTTAAAAAAAACATGACCTCAATGACGATAAGACACATTATTATTGCAGAATTTACTTGGGAGCTTTTTTCTGAGAGGACTTCCTGCAGAACAGAAGGGTGGTGTTACTGTTGACGTCACATTTGACATTGACGCAAATGGCATGTTGACGGTATCTGCTGTTGAGAAGAACTCTGGTATTGAAAATCAAATCCAAATTACCAATACCCAGGGCCGGTTGACGCAAGAGGAAATAAAAAGAATGGTACCAGCGACACCATTTTTTATAATTTAAATCACTGGTGGAGGTTGACAAAATATGAAAGCTATAGCATTCAGAACGAAAGTTGAGACTCCCTGTGCAGAGATTATGGCGTATGCTACTCTAAACGGGGACATCTGGTCGGCCCATCATGAAATCGTACAGGTATCACCCTGTTTAAAGAGTAGCATACGTCATAATCTCAGCATGCGGCGTCTTAACGTTTTTGTGGCAACTGCTATAGTTGCATGTTTTAAACTCCATGCAATGTACATAGATAAGCTGAAGATTCCTCAGATGAGTGGAAGTTTCAGTTGACTGCACATGTGTAACTGCAACTGTTTCTAAGAGCAGGTTTACATGCAGGAATATGTACTTGCATTGTATGCAGAAAAACTTCAGCATTGTTTCAGTAATTGAAATGCAAATTAATGCGAATTGTTGTTGTACGAGTCCAGATAGCTCCACATGCAGGGTGCTGCATATTGACACATTGAGTGAAACCTAAATCATTTTATGTTAGGTAAAAGAAGCAGAGAAATATAAAGCTGACGATGAACAGAAGCGAAGCCTCGCTTTAAACAAGACTAATCTGGAAGAATGTATTAGCAACATTGAACATGATATTGAAGAAAAATACATGACCATGATTACTACAGCTGATAAGAATAAAATCTTGGATCGTTGCAAAATGATTACTAATTGGCTGAAAACAGATCAGGTATAATTAACATTGTTGGTAATGTTTAGTAACTTGTAAAACAAGTTTATCTGTTTCCAGCTACATGATGATAGGGAGTATCAGAATAGAGAAGAGGAGTTGAAACAAATGTGGGCCCCAATATTGAGAAAATTGGGAGGATTTTATAATAATACATCTATCATGTAGATGCGACTATCATGAAGCTGTATTAATTATTTTGGATACCGTATATCCATTGTGAAGTTAATAAAATCACTTAAATTTAAAGATGTTTGTGTGTTTTATGTAACATAATCCTATAGCGGTATTCGCACAACTAAAATTTACCGCAGGATATTTATGCACCACTGAATTTTAATAGAGCTAATGTACTACGTATAAATGCAGTAAAAATACTGTCATACCGCGAAATTAAAGTCACTGCTTAAGGACTAAAATTAATTTACCGCGACAATTTAGCCGCACGAATTCAAAGTTGTTTAAAGCATTAGGGTAGAAATTATGTTTTCATTGAGCCTGTGTAGCTGAGCTGTACATTACTTTAAATTTCGAGCGCAACAATCATAGTAAACTCTATCCTGTGTACGCATCATTTATCTGTACTTATAATATCCATAACATGTATTTGTGGAAAACATGAGATAATAAATCCCTTCAAAGAAGAAATTTAATCCACAACTCGTAATAAGATGTATCACACGGTCTGTATGTGTACAGTAGACATTCTGTAACAAATCTCTCCTTAATGTGAGGCCCAAAGATTATGTCAATAGCTCTTATGCTCACCAGCTCCAGGCTAATATTTAAGAACGAAGTTGCTTCTAATCCGGCAGTGTATTTGCTAACATGACATAACAGTACATGGGGCAGCCAAAATTGGCAACTTGAGCTGTGTGTACATTCATTGGTTGTTATTTTCACCAACATCCGTGACGTGAGGTAATCCAAACTCTGTATTATCCTGTTATCATGTATGTTATCCTATTGCTATCTTTGAAGGTAGAACTTTATCTTTCTTATTCCTGCGTAACAAAGAACATTCAATTGCTTTGTTGCTTGTAAAGTTTTCCAGTAAAACAGTAAGCAATTGGCACGAATAAGAATCCTAATTTTACCTCCTGGATGTAATGAGTATTGGTAGTTTAATAGACATCTTCCATGGATTCAAAATGCACTATTGGTATAGATCTGGGAACAACATACTGTAGTGTAGCAGTATTTCAAAATGGTATAGTGAAAGTTCTGGAAGATGAACTTGGAAACAGACGTATCCCAAGTTATGTGGCTTTCACTGATGATGAATGCCTAGTTGGCTTTACCGCAAAGAGTCAAGCGTCTGGTAATCCCAGCAACACTGTGTATGGTAAATATTAATGAAAGATACAATGTGATGTGCAGCATTGCAAAATGCGACCAATATTCCCAATGTCTTTTTAGGTGTCAAGCGGTTATTAGGCCGCAAATTTGATGACAAAGTTGTCACATCCAACAGGAAGTATTGGCCATTTTGTGTTATCGATGAAAATGGAATACCAAAAATTGAAGTACAATACAAAAAAGCAACAACCAGTTTTTTCACAGAGGAAATTACAGCTATGTTATTGACAAAGATGAAAGAAATAGCGGAGGAATACTTCAGTACAAGTGTTTCAAACGCAGTCATCTCTGTGCCTGCGAACTTTAATTATTTACAAAGAATGGCTACAGTGAATGCTGCAAGCATAGCTGGTCTAAACATATTACGGTTAATCAGTGAACCTACAGCTGCTGCATTAGTGTATTGCACTGAAAAGAAAGTTAGTGATTACTATGAAATGATAAATTCACGTTCATCCTGTCAGTTGAAGATGTGATATACCAACTACTATTCTTTCTAGATTACAGGCACACGTAACTTGCTGGTATTTGCACTTGGTGGTGGGAGCTTTGATGTATCCTTGGTGTCAGTCCGGGATGGTAAATTGGAAGTGAAAGCAGTTTCGGGTGAAACTCATTTAGGAGGGGAGGATTTTGACAACAACTTGTT
>JAVBKE010000064.1:0-14656 GCA_031554185.1 Caryophanales bacterium | reverse complement strand
AAAAAAAGCAAATCACAAATCTCAACATTATGAATTAATATTTTATCTGTACTAAAAATATTTGGATCACTACCAAAAGAATCATTATAGGCTGCTTCAGTATCATTTTGAAGAATTTTAATCAATCAAAATTGATTTTTAATATTTTCTGCTATTTGGATGGACTTATCAAAAACTTTATTGAATTCTTTATCAAGAATATCACAATATTGATCAACAAAAGAATACCAAGAGCCGTTTATAAGGTAATAGATTTTGCCATCATCCCCATATTCCATAAAAGCTGTAAATACCTCAAAGACTCTAGTCGGAAACATCATCTGATCTCCAGAATGATCTTCAGTATATATTTTCCATTTTTTTAAAATATCTTGCCATAAAGAAATTGTAACTCTACTTTTTTTTTCTTGAATGACTTTAAAAAGATCCTCCATTACAATTGGAGATTCTTGCTCTATTACGATGTTCGCCTCTGCGTCAATCAGAAAATATTTTGTTGCATTCAAATAATATTTATCAAACTCATCTCCAACAATTTGATAACCATCAATTTTAATAGGGTCATTCTCCTTTAATATTTGAATAAGTTTTTTTGTTAAATCTTTTTCCTTTATTCCAAGTTTATTAACAGTGACAAGATAATTAAGCACAAATTTGTCTTTCTTTTTTTCTAACTGAACAAGTTTATCAATAACCTTTTTCAGTTGCGAAAGAGTAAAAGAACGCTTAATGACCAATGAATCTTTGTTCACTAGGTTTACTCTTTTATCTGCTCTTTCTTCTGATTTGAAAATAATCCCAAGTTGTGAAGCTATCGTTTGATCTATCTCAACATTTAGATCTTTATATATACTACTTAGATCTTGTTCTGTAGAAGCACTTGTAGTTTTTCTATTCATTCTTTGTGTTGCCACTCTATTTGAAGTTAAATTAAGTTCATTTACTCTTTTAATGATAGCTTGGTCTTCTCCAATTATTTTAGGGATCAAGTACAATCCAAAATTCTTGACTACAAAGCCTCGAATGTATGAACTTCCGTAGCCACCGGTCATTGCAAAAATTGTTTGTTCTGATACATAAAACATCACAAATGAAACATTACTATTTTGAGTTTTACTTTGATCAATATTAAATTGATTTATAAATAAATTTTTCCATTTTGGATAGTGAACACTCACGATAAATACTGACTTGAATTGGTTTGATTGGCATATCTCTGCATAGTTTTTTTCCTTGTTTCTTTTCTGGGCAATATTCCTTACATAAGTACATAATTGGTCAACTAGTTTTGAAGGATCTTTTTCCGCTGTCTTTAAGGTGGTTCTGACAGCTGGTAGGTCTATTTTATAAATACTAAATTGGGTTTCAACTTCTTCATCTGATACATTATCAAATACTTGCTCCTTATTCACAAATACCACTCCTAAGTATCCTACAATAATATTGGATTATTAATATTAATTCTACTATATTCCTTATATTTTGGTATGTCCACACTTTATTAGACAAATTTTTCTATATGATTTCGGTGAAATCATATAGAAAAATTCGCGTCCTGCAGAGATTGAGGACAGGGTGAGCGTGAGGTGCCATATCGCCTCTATGACCTTTGTTTGCTTTTGATCTCTTCGCTCGGCGTAGCCGGCATGTTTTTTCGCCACTCTGTGGCGGGGGTGGGGGGGATTTTTCGTGCGCGCGAAGCGCAGCACATCTTTTCTAGCCATGATCAGACGAGCAGACCGGTTTTGTTTATAAAGACAAAAAGAGAATCTGTCGGATTTACTTCCTTGAATTCTCTTTCTCCATCAGACTGAGTGTATTCAGGGAAAATAATAAAATTTAGTCGATCCATTTTTTTTACGATATATTCATTTCCCTCGAATTCTCCATTTCTAACATGAAATGAAATAATAAAGTTAAACAAATCATCATAAAGTTCTTGAGAATTTACTTCAGACTGAAGAAATTTTTCCATTACATTCATACTAACGTACCTCTCTTTATTTAATAGGATAAGCAGATAACATACCCCCATCGTCAGATATAACAATTTTGATAAGATTTTCTCCTTTTGTACCAATTGTCTTTCCAGCAGCTATGATTATTTCATAGCTTTGGTTGCCTTTAGCGGTAAGACCGTTGTCAGTAATCGAGGTTATATCGCCTTTTTTTATCGCATCTTTAAGAATTGCCTCAGCTTCTGCTTTTGTATTACCCACAAATTTTGCACCATTGCCAGCAGTTGTCGATAAATGTTTTGGCTTGACATAGGCGTTCTCTACGTTAAAGTTATCAAAAGCCTTTTTACCTTGTTCAAATATTTTACTAGCACTATTACCACCCGAGGGGCAATCAACCATTTAAGAAAAAATAAAAAGTAATCATCAATCATCAATCATCAAAGCAATTATACCACTAGTTTCTTTGGCTCAGGAAGTTCAGGCGTTTTGTAAGGTTCATTGTATTTCAACATGCGATAAATGATGCTGACAAGCTTTCTCATGACACAAATCAAGGCTTGAACCTTTGGCTTGCCTTCTGTTGTTTTCTTCTCAAAACTCTTTTCTAATGGTTTATTATTCTAACTCCTGCTTAGCAGAAGGTTTATTAAAATAAGGTTCAAAATGCCGTAGCCTACAGGGGTTGAAGTTTACAAAATAAAATTTAAAAAATACTAATCTAAATAAAATCACAATGAAGGATGGTCTTCAAGTAATTTTATAAAGAAAAAAAAACAGGTTACAACCTGACGTTTGTAAAGTCAAATGCAACAAATAGTTCCATGAAAATTATTCGAGTATTAATAAGTTGAAACTTTTGAATTTTATTTTCTTTGGTTTAATTGTTTTAAAGCAAATAAATGGCGAGCCACGGATTTACACGGAGAGGTGACCATGCTACCATTTCAGGGGAGACAGGCCTTCATTAAGGCTTGTCTCTTGGCGGTGAGGTGCATGGTCGCAGAGGCTCAGTGTCAATCCTCAAACTGCAAATGGAGTCCTTGATTCGGGCGCGCTACCAAATAGAATCCCCTGAATAAACAGTTCAAATAATTCATTTGGAGTTCTGTATCCCAACCTTTCTCTTGGAAGATTATTGCACCAGTTTTCAACGAATTCAATTAGTTCCAATGAGCGGTTATTCAGACTTTCGCCTTTTGGCATGAAGCGTCTTATTAAGCCGTTGTGATTTTCATTGATTGCTCGTTTCAAGATGAATACGGATGTGCAAAGTAGATCTTGGTGGTGCTGTCTTTCTAAAGACTAGATAATTCTGCAAATTTCCTTCCGTTGTCGACTGTGATTGTTTTAAAAACCTGATCGAATTTCTCACCCCATTGTTTCCGAATATCTATCATTACCGTTTGTACACTTTTAGAATTTTTTGCAGGTACTTTTACAATGATTTCTTTATTTGCAATCCTTTCTGTTAGTGTCAGTAGTACCGCCTCTTGCCCTGCTTTTTTTCCAATTACTGTGTCTATTGCCCAGTGTCCGATTTCTTCCCTATCAGCTACTATTGTAGTTCTTTGTTCAATGCTTTTTCCATATTTCCTCTTGTTTCTCTAGCCTTTTTAACGTTGTTTTTCTTTTTAATTTAAGAAGCAAATTAATATTTCTAGTTTTTAACATCTGAAGTTGAATGTAAGTGTAGGATTGTTTTGGTGCAGAGTGTCATTTTAAATCCAGCTGATTTAAGCTTGAAAGCTACTACATCGGGTGATAATTTTTCATTATCAATGTATGCAGCAACACTAATATCTTGGACACATTCAAAGAGCGTGGTAAGAAAGTGATCGTTAGAAATGGCACAAAGGATTCCCTCATTTTTGACTATCAAAAAGTACACTGCTGCATTGAAGATTACTTGAAAACAGGATATGCTTGTATCGAAAGATTTTGGATAGGATGTGACGTTTGTGTTTAGAAAAGAAATGCTGCTTACAGCTCCATATCACTTTGACTCAGTGTTAGATCGCTTACATATGGACCCGCTCAACAATGTGGATTTGGTATTAAGATCAGTTCAAGTCCCGCTCTATATCAATGACTCCCCGATTGTGTACACAGTTGAAAATGTGGGTGTTGTCAATGAACCTAAGGTGGTTGTTAGTGGATCCGGCTTTAAAGAAGAAGGAATCGCACGGCTTTCGGAAATATTTCAATGGCATGTTTCTCTAGCAGAAATTGATCATCATTTTACTGGTTCAGATTTAAAAGAAATTTTCCATGCACATCGCGGAACACCACTTATTCTCGACTTTGGCTTGTATGATTGTCTGATGAGGTGCCTCATCCATCAACAGCTGAACATGTCATTTGCGATGACATTAACGAAACGCTTTGCAGATCACTATGGTGAATTGGTTGATGGTGTGCGCTTTTTTCCGAGACCTGATCGAGTAGCCTCACTAACCGTTACAGAACTACGGGAACTTCAATTTAGCACGAAGAAAGCTGAGTATGTCATTGGTATTTCCCAGGATATTGTTAGTGGTAAACTTGATTTAGCAGCATTAAGCAGCTTGCCTGATAACGAAATTGCCGATCGGTTAATTAAGTTGCGTGGTGTTGGCAACTGGACTGTGGGATGCTTTCTACTTTTCGGACTCGGTAGACAGAACCTGATGCCATTTGCAGATATTGGAATCCAGAATGCGCTAAAAATTTGTTATGGATTAGACGAGAAACCAACCGTGCCACAGATGGAGCAATATAGTAAAGACTGGTCGCCTTATTTAAGCTACGCTTCACTATATTTGTGGAGAAGTATTGAGAAGTTAAAACAAAAGAAATAATCCACCACACTCCAAATCTATGATTTGGCAAGAGTGGTGCATGTCAGAAATGCCCTGAGAGACGAGCCTGAAAAGGCGAAGTGGAGCAACGGCATTCACGGCTCCACCGCACTCCAAATCTATGATTTGGCAAGAGTGGTGCATGTCAGAAATGCCCTGAGAGACGAGCCTAAAAAGGCGAAGTGGAGCAACGGCATTCGCGGCTCCCTATTATTACATGATAACAAGACAGACTTGTGCTTTACCTAGCTAATTAAGTTCAGCAATCGGCTAGGTAAGCACAAGTCCGTTGATTTATTATCAGTTCATGATCATAATTGTTTATTCAATACACCAGATTCAAATCCATTTACAACCAGACGAAGTTTACCCGTTTTAGGATCCATGACGAGGCCTGTAACTTTTACTTGTTTTGGCATTAAAGGGTGAGACCGAATCAGTTCTACACCATTACGGACGTTTTCCTCTACTTCTTCAAATCCTTTTAGCCAATTAGTGACATTGATTCCTGCACGTTCAAGAAGATCAATCGTATTTGCTTCAATGCCATCTGCAATCATTTCTTTTACTAACACATCAGGTTCAATTGAAGACATACCGCAATCGTCATGCCCAACAACAAATACCTCCTCAGCGCCAAGTACATGCACTGCAATGATAATTGAACGCATGACACTACCAAATGGATGATTAATAACAGCGCCAGCTACTTTAATAATCTTCGCATCACCATTGGCAATGTTCATTGCCCGCGGCAATAACTCAGTCAGCCTTGTGTCCATACAACTGACAATCACCATTTCCTTGACTGGGTACTTAGTTGCTGTCTGATAGGGAATGTACTCCTTATTCAGAACAAACTCTTCGTTGTAAGACATGATTTTTTCTAACGAATTCATCGATAACACCCCATACAAATATTTTGAATGATTGATTCATAAAAATGATGTAGCTAAGTAGTTAGCATTATATCATAAGTTGCAGATTTCTTTTGATTAGTTGGCTGTAAATATGAGACACACTACAATACTTAATGATATTGGAGGTTTTTTCTCGCCTAAAATTGTCTTGACAGGGGAAAGGTAACGCAGTAGTATGCAGATATGTATAGTATCTGGTTATAAAACCTGGTACTAATTTTTTAAATGGATTTTCTAAACATCAATTAATAGGGACTGATTTCTGATAAGGGGGAACGAATTTGAGGAAGCTGACGAAAAGCGAGCGAAGTTGGGCTTTATATGATTGGGCAAGTTCTGCATTTACTTTAGTGATTATTACAGCCGTTATGCCATTGTACTTCAAGGGAATTACGAGTGATACACTCAGCGACGCTTCATCGACAGCGATCTGGGCTTACGTCACTTCAATTGGGACCTTTTCGTTGGCTATTATAGCGCCGATTCTTGGGAGTTTTGCATCATATAAAGGCGTTAAAAAGAAGCTGTTTAGCTCTTTTCTAGCCGTAGGGATTTGTTTTACTGCCTTGTTGGCATTCGTCCCGACATCAAATTGGCTCCTTCTTTTAATCATCTATGCCTTGGCATTTTTTTGTTATGATGCCACGCTTATCTTCTATGATTCCTTTTTGACTGACGTAGCAAGTGCCGAAAGAATGAATAAAGTGTCATCAGCTGGATTTGCCTTAGGGTATTTGGGCAGCAATATTCCGTTTGCAATTTGTATTGTAATGATTGGATTAGTACCGTCTGAATATACAATGCTCGCGACACGTGCGTCCTTTATCATCACTGCAAGTTGGTGGGGAATATTCTCTCTACCCATGATTCACCATGTAAAACAGCAATATGGAATTGAAAAAGAAGACCAAGTCGTTGCAAGAAGCTTTTCGAGGCTGGCTGAGACGGTAAAGAAAATCATTCATGATAAAAAAATATTACTATTCATCCTTGCCTATTTCTTCTACATCGATGGGGTCAATACGGTCATTACAATGGCGGCACCTTTTGCCTCTGATGTGGGCATGTCGGCGGGAAAGCTGCTGATTATGCTTCTAGTGTTGCAAGTCATCGCGATTCCATTTGCCCTTCTCTATGGTCGTCTTAGTGAGCATTTTGGAACGAAGAATATGATTTATGTCGGAATTATTACCTATACATTTATTTGTACTTTTGCTTACTTTGTAAAAGGCGAATTAGGGATTTACATCTTAGCTTTCCTGATTGGGACGGCTCAAGGTGGTATACAAGCATTAAGCCGTTCCTATTTTGCGAAGTTAGTTCCAAAAGAGCGTTCGAGTGAATACTTTGCTTTCTTTAGCATTTTCAGCAAATTTGCTGCTGTTTTAGGACCATTATTAATGGGGATTACAATATCAATTACCGGTAGCATTAACAAAGGTGTGCTCAGCATCGCAGTTTTGTTTGTGATTGGAGGTATTCTCTTTTTCTTTGTTCCAAACGATCGCAAGGATCAAGCAATTCAGTAGTATTATCAAAGTAATTCTGCATTTATATGCCATTACTTAATGAAATGCCCCTAATCATTTTCTAATGATTAGGGGCATTTTTGTATCAATATTAGCTATAGTAGTTAGAGCAGTTTATGATTCAGTTTGCTTAATAGACTCCCTAAGCTTGTTAGCACTGTAGCGAATTTGCTTGATTTCAGTTTCATTAAGATCAAGTGGTAGGACTTCACGGATTCCTTTTGCATCAACGATACAAGGAACGCCTAAATACACATCGGAAATGCCGTGGTAGTTGTCGAGTAGCGTACTGACAGGCAAGATAGAGCCTTCATCCTTCAGAATAGCGCGGCAAATTCGATCAATTGCAACCGCAATTGCGTAGTAAGTAGCGCCCTTTGTTTCAATGATCTTGTAGGCAGCGTCACGGGCACCAGTGAAAAGCTCCTCGCGCTCCTCATCTGTGAACTCAATAGGAGAGCCAGAGACGTTTGCAAGACTCCACACTGGTAATTCAGTGTCGCCATGCTCACCAACAATGTAAGCATGAATATTTGTTGAACGAATGTTTAACTTTTCGCTGATTAAATAACGGAAGCGAGCACTATCAAGTAACGTACCTGAGCCGATGACGCGGTTTGTTGGCCATTTTGATCTTTTCCAAGAGAAATAACTCATGATATCAACAGGGTTACTAGCAATGAGTAGAATACCATCCGTTGTGTATTCTGTAATGCTATCAATGATTGAATCGATAATCTTTTTGTTCTTCTTTAAAAGATCGATTCTCGTCTCACCAGGCTTTTGTGCAGCACCAGCAGCAACAATAATAATGTCGCAGCCAATGCAATCTTCATATGTACCTGCCCAAACTTTCGCCTTACCAAGAAATGGCAAGCTGTGATTTATGTCAAGTGCATTCCCGATGGCAATATCATGATTAGCATCGATTAGCACTAATTCATCCACACGATTTTTGAGCAGTAGCGTAAAAGCAGTTGTTGAACCGACAGCCCCAGCTCCAATAATAGCAACTTTTCTTTTCTTCAAAATATCATCTCCTTTAAATGTTGAACTCATATGAAATAACAAAGTCACTTCACAGAGCTATCTATATTAAGTAGAAACAGGCCGTGATATCACGGTGACTCCTTCCACTGCACTACTAATTGTAACAGGTATCGACCACTGAATCATCCCTTTTATAGAGATTATTTAATGCTGATTTTCATAAAAAAATTCCACATGTTAGTAACGAAAGAATTAGTTCCCATTGCTTGGTTAAAGTTCACTTTTGAAATGGAAGCAGTTACCGGTTTTTAAAAGAAACATCATTTCAAATTAGATCATTACGATAGGATAAAATACCTTGCGATAGTCAATGTAAATAGGTTAATTTAACCAGTCATTAAGCTCGTTTCATGATGACCGAGAACTGATAAAACTTTCTTTTGAGAGTTTTCCCTAAATTGTTGTAAGGCATACGAAAAATGCACGAGGAGCAAGTGAAGTTAATGTTACCTAATTTATGAGGGATTTGGTGTTCATGAATGCAGTAATGATAATTGGCGGTTTTTTTGTTCGGCTAGGAAATAAGCATTTCGACATTCAAATCATTATCTGAAATGACCTTGTATCCAATCTTGAGAATTGCTACACTGGTAAGATGTAAGCAGGGTGTTTGAATTTGAGAAATGATGATTTGTAGTGCGTTATTTGTACTGAAGGATGTTACTAATTTTAACGTAGTTATTTGGAAATAGGTATATTTATCCATGCTCATATTGTTTGAATAGATAAAGGAGTCGCAATAGAATGAAGAAAAATTGGAAAAGGGTTCTACTTGTCTGCATGCTGGTCATTGTATTTTTATGTGCATCAGTAGGGTCGCCAACACTGTCACTTGTCCTAGGGCTCAGCAAATATCCAGACATGGAGACAGTGCAGTTTCAAACTGATATCCAGATAGAACGTTTTGATAAATTGAGCGAGGCGACTGAAACAAATCAGCTATTAGCACTTAAAGATGGGCAGATTCACATTAAAGGTAGTTATCAGCATGATCCGTCTCGCCTTGAAATGAATCTCACTGCAACACTAAACGGTCCACTAGATAGGGAATTTACAATGCCAATCATTATTGAAGGTAATAAATTATGGTTTAACCCACCCCAGTTATTTGGGTTTATCCCTGACAAAATATCAGAACAATATATTATGAAGGAATTCAAACCCAAACAAACAAACGATGCTGAAAACAAGCCAAAGGAATCTGGCATGAAGGCGCTTGAGCACCCGCTTTTCGCTGTGTTCAATATCCTTCAAGCATTTAATGTTCAGGAAAACATTCAGTATGTACCGAAATATGCAGGTGATAAGGAATCAGACAAATTGATTCATGTCACTTTGCAAGAAGAGGAAATTGATATCATCAATGAGAAAATTCAGGAACAGTTGGAAAATACTATTGCAGAGAAGTCAGAAAAAACCGATCAAGAACGCCTTGGTGATGCAGGAAAGCTGTTATTAAAAGGATTTGGCGTTGATAGTTTAACACCGAAAGACCTTAAGGAGTTTGATTTTAAAAAGTTTGATTTAAAAAATTATGATTTAAAAGAGTATGATTGGAAAACAAAACTGACAGATGAAACCAAACAACGATTACTGACATCTTTTAAACTAGAGCAATGTAATTTCTATTTTGGTATGAAAAAGGATCATCATGCAACAAACCAACAGTCAAATATAGTGGTCTCCTATCAATTAGGGAGGGAGCGGGCATATCTTCGAATTGCGGCAAAGACAACTTTCTCAAACTTAAATAAGCCTGTAGAATTCCAGATTGAAACGCCGACAGATGCAATTCGCTGGGATGATATTGTCGATTTATTAAACTAGTTGCGGCTTAATGTAGTGTTCAGGGATAATTTGCATATTTACAGTTGCAATTGTATCTGATAGGCTAGAAGTGTAGTGGATAAGCTGTCATATGTTTTGACGGATAGTTTTCTAAAAAAACTTAGTTGGTACGTTATTGCTAAGCTTTGCTTAGACAGTGTGCGGTTCCTTCTATTTGCCGAATGAGAGATTTGGAACAGAAGCGGCAAATATGATCAGTATAGTACTTTTATTCCAAGACATGATAATCTGCAGCGCTGATTATCTAGTGGAATCTATGTCAGGAATGTCCTGCGATACTAGTCTGTAAGGCGCAGAAGAGCATCGAGATTCACGATTGCCGTGTGAGAGCAGAAATTCTCGCAAACCCATTTGCGGTACTGATTTATCGCATTTCTAATAAGAAATAGGACTGAAATCCAAGGAGCGTTTATAATGAAAAGAATTATTAAAATGAGCTTTATTTCGCTAATGATCATGATGCTTGTCGTTGGTTGTAGTGAGAATGTTGATCCAAAAACGTACGTAAATGATGTTGTTAAACAATCTGAGAAGAAACAGAGTTATTCTTTTGAAGGTAGCTCGAAAATTAAAATGAGATACACTGGAGCTGTTGTAGATAAGGGGATTGGTAGTAATCTTCTGAATGATTTTCTTGAAGACTTCACGGTTAAATATGAGGGCGTTGTTAGCCAGGAACCAGAGCAAATGGAAGTTACCTTGAGCATGAAGTCGGGCGGCGAGCACCCTTACGAGGTTGAGATGCCTCTTGTCGTGACTGATCAAGATGTGTATTTTCAGCTGCCAACAATGGATTCCTTTCAGATGCCAAAGTCGTTAGAAGATACGTATATTAAGGTTGATGCAAACCAAGATAAAGGAAAAGATACACAGAAAAAAGAAGAACAGTTTACTTCGTTGATCAATGATGTCACAATGATTATCATTGATCATCTAGAAGAAGATAAATACTATGAAGAGATTCCAGCTACTGCAGTGCCAGCTGCCGAAGGTGTAGAGATTGATCAAGCGATTAAGGTTTCGTTGGACAATGCGTCAATAACTACGTTCTTGCAAGATAGTTTTGAACAAATTGGGCTAGAAATCTTAGATTTGATTGAGCAGAAGTATATGGATACACTAGGAATTAGCAATCCACAGATGAAAGTGGCTAAAGAGGCAATTGAAAAAACGCAAGAACAGCTAGATAAATCACTTGCCAATATGGATGATTTTATTCAGATTGATAAGTTGGACATGATTTATGCAGCTGATGTTAATAAGTTTATTACGTACCAAGGGTCTGACGCTGATATCACGTTTAAAGGAAAAGATGGCGATCTTAGAATCGTGGCAAGCACCAATACAAGTTATACGAATTTAAATCAGGAACCGCAGTTCAAAATTGGTATTCCAGAGGATACATTAAATTGGAAAGAAGTAGAGGATTTCTTCAACGATATCGAAGTGCCTAGTCTTTCAAAGGAAGATAAAAAAGATTCGTCAATTTAATGGGTTAATCGTATTCGCAAGAGATGGGATGAAGTCCCATCTCTTTCTCTATGAATTAGGTTATCTTACAATAAAAAATACCCACCACAGCAAATTTTATTAAGTAAGTAATAAAAATCATAAGAGCATAAATGATTTTTATTTTATTTACGCTAGGGTAGTTATAGTTGATTCGTCCAGAATTGCCAGATCAATCAGTTAGGTGCGTTTGGCAGAAATTTTTTAATAGGCTAAAGCATACGACTTTTCTTAGCTACCCTAACCAGAAACAAAAAACCGGGCAAAACTACAGCATAGAAGATTGAATTTAATCATAAATGTCACTATTGACATTGGACCTAGCGACGCTTAATTCCTTTTAACAAATAAGGGGGGAGAGGCGTTTTTTTTGGCTCTCTAATCCAATTGTTGCAAGAAAAGCTCAGTTTCAAAAAAAACCGAAAATAGATTTTTATTTTGATAAAATGTTTAAAAGTAGGTATTTACAAACCAATATTTATATTATACCATTTATTTCATGTAAAAGTTTTCAAGTATTGAGAATAGTTAAGCATGCTGTTTTGTGATGATTCATTGAAAAGGTTCTTGATGGAGAGTTGTGGACAAATAAATATTGTTTTCTACCCGTTTTAAAATTTCATGAGCCAATAGACTATTATTGCCCATAAATAAGCACTACGAAACTCAGTTTCTGATGACACATGAACGCTTTAATAGTTAAATTCTTGGTCGAAATAGGATGATAGCCTTTCGGCATGAATTGACACGCTACCATCTTTTCAACTGTAAGCAATCGCTTTACGGGTCGATGAGAAAAATTTGAAAAGTAAATAGAGAATAATAGGAGGATTTACTTTAATGAAGAACAAGAAAGTATTGCCCGCATTAATCACGGGTGTTGTTAGTTTTCAAACGGCATTTGCAGGTTCAGTTGCTTTTGCTGAGACACCAGCTCAAAACGCAAACCATGTAAAGACAGCAGGTGCTGTACAAACGAAAAGCGTGGATCCAACAAATGTCGTATATGTTCCTGACCGCGCACTGGCCGCTGATATTCGTAGCGAATTAGGTCTAGCTGCTTGAGAGTCAATTACTGTAGGTGATATGCAGAGTCTAACGGAGCTTGATGCAAGCTATAGTGAGATAACTGATCTTACGGGGCTAGAATTTGCTACAAACTTGCAATCGCTTGATTTGCGCAACAATCAAATTAACAATGTGGCGCCATTACAGTATTGTACGAGTCTCACTGAGTTAAATTTAGGTGCTAACCAAATTAGGTATATTGCGCCATTAAGCGGTTTAACTAATTTAACGAAATTAAGCCTAGACTTCAATCAGGTTAGCGATTTTTCAACTTTAGGAAATTTTACAAATTTATCGAGTCTTAGTTTGAATCATACTCAATTCAATGATTGTACGGAATTGCAAGGTTTATCCAACTTAACAGAGTTAAGTTTGACAGGTACTGAAACTGATAGTTTTCAACCATTAGTTACGCTGACGAATTTAACTTCGCTTACTATGGTGAATGCTGGTATCGATAATGTTGATTTGGCATATATTAGTGAGATATCTAGCATAAAGCAGTTAAATATAGCACAAAATCAGATTAGTAATGTATCTTCTTTAGTGGGGTTAACAAATTTAACTGACTTAAATTTGGATCGTAACCAAATTAACGACTTAAGTTCATTAAATGCCGTATCTGACGTGAAAATTTCTGCAGCGGGGCAAACGTTTCTTGTTGAGAGGCAGGCGACTACAGATGGTACAATTAGCGCAACGTACCCACTGCAAGGTATAGATGGAAATGCCATCGCACCTAGTTCAATTTCAGATAAGGGTGTTTATGATCCGATTTCAAATGTTGTTTCATGGGCAGGGTTACCTGGAGGAGACAATGAGCTACAAGTTGAGTGGAATGTTAGTCTTGGTGGACAAAGTGAATTCAGCGGCACGATCACGCAACCTTACACCAATCATCAATCACCTGTGGCTGGAACGGTGACAGTTGAATATCTTGATCAAGAAGGTAATAGAGTTTCAGAAGATACTGTTTTAATGGGTCATTTAGGCGAAGCCTATCGTACAAGCCCTAAGGAGATCGAAGGGTATACATTCGTTGAAGTACAGGGAAATGAAAGAGGTGCTTTCACAACTCAGACGCAGTCAGTTACATATATCTATGCAAAAGAGCAAGTACCTGTAGTAGCTGGGGATGTAACAGTGAAGTACCAAGACGAAGCAGGAAATTCAATTGCTTCTGACAGTGTACTAACTGGAAATGTAGGGGAAGAGTACAACGCAACTCGATTGGATATCGAAGAATACAGACTTGTCGCAGTTGAAGGAAATGAAAGAGGCACATTTACAAACGAAGCACAAACAGTGACTTATACTTATGTAAAAGAACAAGAACCTGTGGCAGCAGCGGATGTAACAGTAAAATATCAAGATGAAGCAGGAAATCCGATTGCACCAGATAGTGTACTATCTGGTCATGTAGGAGATGTGTATCGTACTGCGGCTGTTTGGATTGAAGGGTACGCACTTGTCGCAGTGGAAGGAGATGAAAGAGGTACATTTACAAACGAAGCACAAACAGTGACGTATACTTACGAAAAAGAGCAAGCACCTGTGGCAGCAGCCGATGTAACAGTGAAGTATCAAGATGAAGCAGGAAATCCGATTGCACCAGATAGTGTACTATCAGGTCATGTAGGAGAGGATTACCATACTGCGGCTGTTTGGATTGAAGGGTACACACTTGTTGCAGTTGAAGGGAATGAAAGAGGCGTGTTGACAGAAGAAGATCAAGAAGTTGTTTACACTTATGCAAGATTCTAAAGTGTAGATCGATTTGGCTTCTGCAATGTTTAGAAGAAGCAACTATTATTTAATGGTTGAAAATGCGAAGATGGCTATGTAAGAGTCATCTTCGCATTTTCGTGCATACGGACAATCGTTAATTGCTTTGGTTTTCACAAATGGTACAATTAGGGCAGATGCTTATTGTA
>JAVBKE010000200.1:0-3313 GCA_031554185.1 Caryophanales bacterium | reverse complement strand
TAAATCAGTTGCGATTTGATTTAGATCAGGAAGTAATTTTCTTAATGGATGCAATGTCCACAGATAAGGGAATTGAAAATCTAATGTCCTGTCCACAATTTAAAAAAACTATTTTCTGAATTAAAGATAGATATCGACCTTACTTTACAAGCATTTACAACTAATTGGGGAACACTCATTGACAGTTCAGATCGCGGCACCTTGTTTGCCATCCTGGCGCAATCGCTGGCATACGATGTTCCCGCATGTTTATCTCTAATCCAAAAATTGTTGATCAACTGCGTAGATTTGTTTCTACCTGAAGACTGCGAAAACTTGATACCAATATTACGCAACTTCCTAAATATCGACGGTAATCTTTCATTTGCTTTAACTTTGACCTTGCTCTCATCGGGAAGCGAATCAACTGAACTTGCAGCAAACGTACTTGGAAGCAATATACCGGAACAATATGTAGGAGATCGAGACAATCTAGATATATTGAAAATCCTTTTGCAATTAGCTTGTGGAGGAGTGCGTGTGATATACCCTGAATATATTAATAGTCGAAATATTAAGCAGTTAATAGATCGTAGTTGTCCACCCGCAGAAGACCAACCCGGCTTCATGCCTGTTGTTAAGTCGATAGTGTGTGGTATTGCAGATGAGGTTGAATGTGAACAACTCACTACAGAAATTAAAGACATGTGCAATACTTCTTAAAAATGTGAGTGCATTCTATCTTACACGATAAACCTTAACCAGCATAAGAACCCCCCAATATTAGCACATGTTTTGCAAATGCTGGGCTGATATCCTACCATTTAAGTCTCTGTTTTTACATGCAGGTCTGATGATGACCAAATTTTGGTCGAAACCGGTCAATAAACAGAACTTTGCGAGAAAGGAGCACTCTCTCTATATCTATTTTACTCGCACCCTCTTTCTTTACCATGTATTATCCATATGTATTGAATCATAACGTGCACGTTACAGTAACATCTTGTGGTTTTGTTTCTCAAAATAAAGCAATATATCGTGATAATGACTGTGATCAAAATGCCTCCTCATTTTGTAGAACATTTTCGCCTACCGTATCCGAAGGTGCACGCGATGCCATTTAGTAACCTCCAAAACAAAAGTTTGGAAATTTCCTGATCTCTGCAGCAAGATGTCATCGAAACCATTGTAAACAATAAAATAGAAAATGTTGAAATGAAGCCACTAACGCATACTGAAGCTGCAATTATTTGCATAAGTTTAGGAGCATTTATTGAATACTACATAAAAATAACATTCGGCACGCAAAAACGGAGCTTTAGGAACCTCCAATCATGATAAGAGTTACATATTCTTATAGGAAAAATAAATGCTCAGGATCACAAACTGAGAATCTGCGCTTGGGATCGATTTATCTCTTTCAGTTTCTGAGATAATTAACGTTAGTGGCCGAAGGCGTCAAAAAAAGGAAATGCTGAAATCTAGATAAAACTTACAGTATCATATAGGGAATTTCCTCCTGATCACGAATCTGGCCTTGGAATCGTCCTAGCTCATCCGGTTTAGGAGATAATCGCATTTTAGTTTACAAACTTTAGGGGTCCTAGCTCTCGCGGTTTAAGAGATAATCGACTTTTAAGATTCGCCACCCAAAAACTAAGCTTTAGGATGCTGCAATCGTGATAAGAGTTACCTTTTCTTATAGGAAATTTCCTCCTGATCACGAATCTGGCTTCGGAATCGTCCTAGCTCTCACGGTTTAGGAGATAATCGACTGTTTACATACAAATAAGTATAAACGAATGTGTCACCATAGACAAAAGTTTGGTTATCAACAAGTGGGCAAATAGTTTATGACTCAAAAAGTGACATTGCCCCACATGCCCTTTAGCACATCACCAAATTATCTCACAAGCTAATAGCCAACTTGAAAGAAAGACCACCTCCAGGGGCAAAAATCCAAAATTCCCTGATATTTCCCTTATTTTATTTTTAAAGGAAATTATATTCCCTGATATTTCCCTGATATCCCTGATCACTGGGTACCCTGACATTGTACATAGAATAATTTGTCTTTGAAGAATAAACTAGTTTTGAAATAATAAAAGGAAAATTATAGTTAAGTTGCTTCTGGTATACATTTACAGGGTTCCCACAGGAAAAATTGAAAAATATAGGTTTCATTAATCGGTTTTTGCAACCCTTATGTTTTTAAAAGGTAATAGTTTGAAAATTATAGACTAATTATATAGGTTTGGTTCCTGTAACATTTAAACTAAAAACAGTGAATCCTGTGAACATGATCACCCTGACGTGCTGGCCACCTGACAAAGTTGACCGTTTTTTCATGAAACCAAAAAGTTCCATTCAATTTACATAGGCATGGCCGTTTTTATGTTGTGGCAGTAATTACTCATCCAATTCAATTACACAATTAGGATATAGTGTAATGCGAGTTTAATTATTACTAGCAACCAAAGTATTTTACGTACACCAATAATAAATCAATCTTGGAAATTATTGTTAATGAACCCTTTAAGAATTAAATATAATGATGTTGTAATTGATCGATTTCATTATGCACCTCCCATTTCCAATATAGAGGCCGGGAAGTGGAAAATAATGCAACCTTATTGGTTGTTGCCTATAGATATCCACAAGGCTTTATATACGGAACATTTGCAAGAGCATGCATTCGAAATGTTCAGTTGTTCCCAGAACATTTTCTACACAAATGTGTTTAAAAAAATAGGATTAACATTTTGCGGTTAACTTTACAACATTTACCAAATTGTACTGGTGTTATTATATAATGCTGTTATATGGGGTCAAACTTTCAGTAAACTTGCTCAATACACTGGTGTTAACCTTAGCAATAATGTTGTTTCCATAGGACTAAGACACATTTTCTAATTTAAGCTAATATCTTCAAAAACTAGTTCTTTCTTAAAATTCCCAATTTCCAACACCATTTTCTATTAACATATCTCTTCTAACGTATCAAATTTGTTTCCGACTACAAAATATGGAGATGCATTCGTATTGTTAGAAATCAGAACAGTATGTACTAAAGTTCCTGAAAATTTATAACTTATGTATCACATTCTTCTACATCTTTATCATTTCCAATATTTGAGATAAATATTTTGCACATAACCATGCACTATTTTAAATAATCTCAAATATACTTTAGTATCTCGACGCAGTGCCTTTCAGCTGACTATGTGTGCTTAGAAAAAGTTGTAATAATTCAAATTGAATTAGGACCACAGACCACATGAGCGACGGTTACTTATAATGGTTTACTGAAAGGAAGTTCAGGAATTAACATTTA
>JAVBKE010000026.1:0-24825 GCA_031554185.1 Caryophanales bacterium | reverse complement strand
AATCAAGGTTTCAGACAACTATTGAAGAAGATTGGGTACTCTATAGTCCAACAGTTACTTTTTCAATTGCCACTTGGATTAATTTGTTGAGTGAACCTGGCGACATGGTGGTTTCACAAACACCGATGTATGATTCTTTCTACAAAGTGATCAAACATAATGATCGGCAATTAATCACCAATACATTAAAAGCTGATAATCGTCTTGATTTTGATGATTTGGAAGAAAAGCTCCGCCATAAGAAGGCAAAGATTTTGTTGCTTTGTAATCCACATAATCCAACTGGACGAGCATGGACATTTGATGAGTTATCTACAATTGTTGCTTTGTGTAAACGCTATAATATTTTTATCCTTTCAGATGAAATTCATATGGATGTAATGATGGAGCAATCGATGCACCATCCGATTGTCGGGGTGGCTTCGGATTATTTAGATCGGGTGGTCATAATGACTTCTGGCACAAAAACGTTTAACTACCCTACTTTTAATTTTTCCTACCTACTTGTTCCTGACCCCTTATTGCGAAATCGCTTTAATCACATTTTAAAAGCGAAATTCGGTTTGTCTTCACCTAATGTGCTTGGGATGATCGCTACGATGACTTCTTATGACCAATGTAGCTATTGGGTAGATGAGCTGAGGACGTATGTGCATGGTAACTTTAGGTTGGTTGAACAATTTATTCAGGATGAACTACCGACACTCCAATTTGAAATCCCTGATGCCACTTATCTCGCATGGATTGATGCGCGGGGGTTGAATCGAACAGATGAGGAAATTCAGCATGCTTTGGTTCATCATGGCAAGGTTGGGATTATGCCTGGTGGCACATATGGCGCCGAAAATTTTCTTCGGATGAATATCGGTTGCCCTAGAAGTAAAGTGTTAGAGGGGTTAGAACGACTTAAAATCGGGATTACTTCGCTCGGCTAATGTGACAGCCAAAATACCTGCAGATCGGGCCTCTTTGTTAGGAACGATCTGCTCTGCTTTTAATGCATAAAAACCAATGAAGTAGATGAAATTTTATGATAAAATATAGGCAGTAAAGTAAAAATTTCGGAAGAATTTGGAGTGAACGTGTTGGGCGAGGTTATGAAGCGTTTCACGCTGAGGCAGCACAAATTAAGCGAATTAGAGAAGAATGTCATTATTTTTGTATTAAAAAATCGATCACTGGTTCTTTCAATGACAATTGATGAACTCTCAAAAGTTTTATTCACTTCCACCGCTACCATTAGCAGAAGTTGCAAAGCACTTGGATATAAAGGGTATCTGGACATGAAATTTGAACTCAATCAATTAGAGAAAACGGAACTAGTCAGTAAACATGTAACAAACCACCGTCTACAGCAGAATCTACTTCGAATGACAAGCGAGCTATCCCATACAATCAGTCAAATTGATGAACAAAAGATTGCCCTAGCCGCTAAAAAAATTGCTAACAGTCATCGCATTGAATTTATTGGTGTTGGTAACTCACTGTTTACTTGTGAAGAAGCGGCCAAAAAGTTATCAAGTGCAGGGAAATTATCTAGCGCAAGAAGCGATTGGGATGATTTATTTGTTACTGCTAAATCTCTTGGTAAAAATGATTTAGCAATTTTATTTTCGTTTAGTGGTGAAACATCAATCATCCTGGAGTTAATGAACATTCTTTTACATAGACAAGTGAAGACCATTTCAATCACTGGTCATCATGATAATAGCCTAGCGAGTTTAGCTGATATGTCATTTCAGCCCTATATTCTTGAAAATAGGCAGAATGGTATTGATTTCACATCACGTTACCCTATTCAAATCATGATGGATTTAATTACCCTGGAGTTCATGACAATAGCGAATCCAAAGTTTAGCTACTTAGGCAAATTGCAGTGACCGATTGTGCCAAGTTAAACGGATATCACATACGGTTTTAAGACAACTAATAACAAAGCACTTCCTCTTTGTCTCAGTATTGAAACAACTGAAAAACAGTGGAAGCGCTTTATTTCACGTGTGCATATTTGGTACCCCTAACGCGCTTTTTTCAATGCGCCAATCATCAGTGCCGAAATCACTGAGCCAATTGTAATGTAAAGGAGATACAGCAACGGTTTAGAGATTAAGAAAATAACAAAGATTCCGCCATGAGGCGCAACGCTTGTAATCCCACTAAACATCACTAGTGCGCCAGTGACTGCTGATCCAACAACAAAACTCGGAAGCATTCGGAGTGGATCTGCGGCGGCAAACGGGATAGCCCCTTCACTAATAAACGAAGCACCCATTACAATATTAGTTATACCTGCTTCACGTTCTGCTTGTGTAAATTTATTTTTAAATAAAAATGTAGCGATTGATGTTGCTAGCGGTGGCGTCATGCCAGCAGCCATTGTTGCCGCCATTACTTCACTGCCACCATTTGTGACAGTTGCTGCTAATGTACCTGTGGCAAAAATATAGGCGGCTTTGTTAACTGGTCCTCCTAAATCAATTGCCATCATCGCACCGAGCAGTAAGCCAAACATAACTGCATTTGTCCCATTAAGATTGTTCAAAAAATCTGTCATGCCTGTATTGATATGCTTTAACGGCACATTGACTAGGAGCATAAGAAGCCCAGTAATGAGTAAGCCACACACAGGATAGAGCAGGACTACTTTGATCCCGTCAAGGCTCTTTGGAAGCCCTTTAAACAATGATTTCAGAAGTAAAATCACATACCCTGCAATGAAACCACCAACGATTGCACCTAGGAACCCTGCTCCGCCAGTAGATGCTAGTGCACCAGCTGCAAAACCTGAGATGAGCCCTGGACGGTCGGCGATGCTATAGGCAATGTATCCTGCCAAAACTGGTAGCATAAATCCAAAAGCAGCACCACCAATGGTGTTGAGCTGTCTGGCGAAATCGTTATAACTACCGAGCATGCTGAGTTGATCCTCTGGAACGCCAGCAATTTGGTCAAACAAGAAAGCAAGTGCAATCAGAATCCCACCGCCAACAACGAACGGTAACATATGTGACACACCACTTAGTAGGTGCTTGTATACTTGTTTTCCAGCAGATACCTGAGTTTCTTCATCTGCATTGGCTTTATCTTCAGGCTGGTGAATACGCGCATTACCATCAAGAATTTTCTCGATTAACTGTTTGGCATTCTTAATGCCATCAGCAACTGATGCGTTCACCACTGGCTTACCATCAAATCGATCTGTTTCTACTTTAATATCTGCGGCTACGATGATGCCAGCTGCCTTGTCGATTTCTGCTTTGGTTAGCCGGTTTTCAACCCCAGTCGAGCCATTCGTCTCGACCTTAATATCCACGCCCAATTGATCAGCCGCTTCTTTTAACTTTTCGGCCGCCATATACGTGTGGGCGATTCCTGTAGCACAGCCTGTGACAGCTAGTATTGTCATTGCATTTTCATTAATAGTCGGCGTAGTGGCACGCTCTTCAATATCGAAAGCACTTAATACCTCTTGGTAGTTCTTTGCCAACAGTAAATCCTTTTTGACCTGCTCTTTCATTAAATAAGTTGCCAGTTTTGAAAGTAATTTAATGTGCTCATCTGCTGCGTTATCTGGCGTAGCAATCATAAACAGAAGATGTGCTGGCTCACTGTCTAGCGAATCATAGTCAACCCCCTGTTTAGAGCGGGCAAATAGAATTGTTGGTGTTTGAACGAGATTTGTCTTTGCATGTGGAATCGCAACCCCTTCACCAATACCAGTAGTTGAAAGTCGCTCGCGCTTCCAAATCTCTTCAACAAATTGATCACGATCTGAAACAACATTCGCCTTCACTAACTGTTCTGCCATTTCGATAATGGCCGCTTCCTTTGTCATTGCAACAAGATTCAGTAGTATTGTCTCTTTTCTTAGAACATCTTTAATATCCATTTGAATCTCCCCTTTGAATAAAAGTGCGCTCATATATATCTTTCATTGTTTCATATGAGGCCAAATGCTCGCTATAAGCAGTAGCAGTACCCGCAGCAACGGCATGTCGGAAACAATCCTCAACAGCCATTTCATTTAAAAATGCATATATAAATCCAGCAATCATAGAATCGCCTGCGCCAACAGAATTGATCAGCTCGCCATTTGGCGGAGTTGCTTTGTATAGACATGATTGATTGATAAACAGTGCGCCATCAGCCCCCAATGAAACGATGACATTTTTTGCACCTAAGTCAAGTAATTGACGACCACCTTTAATAATTTCAGCCTCTGATTTAAATTGTTCTCCAAGAATTTGTGATAGTTCATCCTTATTTGGCTTGACTAGAAGCGGTCCATAGGGAAGAATCTCAAGCAATTTCTGAGATGAATTATCGACTACAAATTCAATCTTCTTCTGCGACAAAATTGCTGCCATATCACGAAACAAATTACTTTCTTCCTTTTGTTCCACACTGCCGGATAAACAAACAAGACTTGATGGTGCAACCTGCTCAGCTTTCGCAAGCAATGCATGGGCAATGTCAACGCTAATTTCTTCGCCCCGACCATTGATCTCAGTCTCTTGCTCTCCTTTGAGCTTCACATTGATCCGTGTATCACGTTTGCCTCGGACAAAATCGCAGGAAATACGCGGATATTGTTCAGTCAGTACTTGCTGAATATGTTCACCTGTAAAGCCACCAATCACCCCTGTAGCTATGCTATCAATACCGAGATTGCCTAGGACAATCGATGTGTTAATCCCTTTACCACCCACTTTAATTTCTTCATGCACTGTACGATTGGTACGCCCTTCAACGAAGTGTGCCAAACGAACAATGTAGTCTAGTGATGGGTTGGTCGTGAAAGTATAGATCATCAAATTCACCTCTTCCTCTTTAGGATATCAAAACAAATGATCATATTCAATCATTTTTTATCATTTTCGATATTAAATCGATTGTTTTTGTTCACCTCTATTTTATCAATTGCTCACCCATTTGATGGGAACTGGTAGAATAGGTAGCCTTCAAACCTATGTTAAAATAAGAAAACCCTTACTATGCACACGTATAAGCGGCAATAGCAAGGGTTTAAAATCATTTTCACAAGCCCATAAAGGGTTATTTCCTTAACTTCACAAGCTGAAATGCGGTAAACAAGTCTCCTTCATCTTGATAATCTGTGAAGATGGTGTAATCACCCTTTGGTTTGGCAAAGGAAACATGCGAGACTTTCTCAAATTTGCTTTTATCAGCCAACACAAAAGTAGCCTTCGCATGTGCCATAATGGCACGCTTAATCATGGCTTCCTCTCTGTCTGGTGTTGATAGCCCAAATGCGGCATCAATCCCGTTTGCCCCGATGACCGCAATATCAAAGTAGCAATCTTTGATGGTATTAATTGTATCTGCACCGACATTTGCCATTGTGATATGCTTCAACTTACCGCCAATTACATAGGTATCAATCTGATAATAATCAAGATTCGTCAAATGATGCATACCATGCGTATAGACCTGCACATGCTTATTTTTCAAGAATGGGATTACAGCTCCAACAGAACTACCAGCATCCAAGAAAATATGGTCATGGTCAGCGATTTGAGCAGCAGCTAACTGTGCAATCTGACTTTTCACGCCTTTATTCTCATCAGAGCGACAACTAATCGGATAATCCAACCGATACGCCATTTCCTTCTTGCTTTTCGCACCACCATGAAGCTTTTCTATTAATTTTCTTGCATTCAGCTCATTAATATCACGACGAATCGTAATCTCTGAACAATTGAATTGTTGCGAGAGCTCCTCTACTTTTACAAAACCTTGTTGGTCCACATAATCAAGGATGCTTCTCTGCCTTTCTTCACGTAACATCAGCCTCACCCACTTATTTCATCATGGTTCAATTATACCCATAAATATCGAATTTGATAGTACAATTCTTGTACCATTATACTTTATCTAACCGAATGACTACTAGCATGCTAGCTATGGGATTTTTATATAATGAAGCCCTTGAGCAGTTGTTTTTTGGCATCTAAGCTCAATCATTATTGGGATAAAACGTTTGGATGTCAACTCAAATTTCAAATTAAATGATGGCGTCTTGATATTGCTGTCATGAACAACCAAACGTAAGCGAGGAAATAAATTAATCTTATATAAAAACAACCTTACTTCTAGCGTTCACGAAGTAAGGTTGTGTTCATGCTATGACGCCCGTTTCCGATAAAGAATAGGGCTTCTCCTTATATAAGCAATTGGTACGCTCCACACATGGACTAAGCGGGTAAATGGCCATATGCCTACCAACATAAAGGAAAGGATAATATGGATCTTAAAGCCAATCGGTGCACCAACCATTAATGAAGCGTCTGGTGAGAATGTCAATAATCCTCTGAACCATGGGCTTATGGATTCCCGATAGTCAAAACTATGATTGACTGCATTTCCAATTATCGTGTTATAAAGCCCGACCACAATAATTAAAAACAAGAGGATGATGGTCATATGATCTCCCAGGTCGCTTGTTGCACGAACGCGTTTGTTTGTTAGCCTTCGACTCATGAGTAAATAGACACCAATTAATGCGACTGTCCCTGCAGCACCACCGACATAGACCGCACCAATATGGTACATCGTTTCACTCACTCCTATAGCCTCGAGCCAAGATTTTGGAATCAACAAGCCAATGACATGACCAAAAAAGATAAACAGAAGCCCAATATGAAACATCATACTACCCGCACGCAAGCGCTTCTTTTCGAGAAATTCACTCGATTTAGCTGTCCATCTTAATTGGTCTGTATTGTAACGAAAGATATGAGCGACGATGAAAATCGTGATCATTAAGTAGGGGAAAATAACCCAAACAAATTGCGCCATCTATTCCCCCTCCTTCAGCAAAATCATTTTTTGAATAATGAGCAGGCAGGCGTCTATCAATATTTGATAAGAAGTTGCCATTTTACCAAGCTCTAACGATAGCTTTTCAATCATTTCTTGAAAACTACCAAGTAGATTTGCCGCAATATTTAGTGGTGCTACGGATGCAAACTCTAGCACAACAGGAAGATAGTCAGAGAGTTCTTCATCCGTTAGTGTAAAACCATGCTCGTGGTACAATGTTTTCAATTCAACTAAGATCATTCCCCGTTCTCGCTGTTCGCCTGCTTTTAAATAGCTAAGGTACAGGGTGCGCCTATCATTAAAATCAAACAGATTGACAAAATGCTCTTCCAATTGTTCCATTGAATAGTCACTGATCTCCTGCAAAAAACGCAGCAAACTCTCTTTGCTCGCATCATCAGCGAGCCTACTCACTTCATCTGTCAAATCCTCTATTTGTAGCCACTCCTTATTTGGATATTGCAGTAAATAGGAGAGCATTTTTAGCGCAACCCGAAGATCCGCTTCAGAATTTAAGACTGTGGAATTTGTCATTTCGACCATCATAACCACCTACTTTACATGTATTACAATCGAACGGATAGCCTACCTCACCTTGCTGACGATGTAGATTTTCAATATCACTGTTAGCAGATGTTGGAATCACAAAGCGATCTTCATATTTAGCAATCGCCAAGAGCTGATACATTTCCTCCATCACATCACTACTGAGACCGGTTGCTTCTAGCATCTGCTCATCATATACCTTACCAAGTGTTTTATTGCGCATATATTGACGCATAACAACCATTTTATGCAGTACACCTTCAATCACTGTTACATCACCAGCAGTTAGCAGATTCGCTAGATAATCCATTGGTATTCGCATGTCACGAATCGCAGGAAACATTTCTTCTAGTTTTCCTTTTGAATTTCCCCCTTCAACCAGTGAAGTAAATGGACTGAGTGGTGGCACATACCACACCATTGGCAAGGTGCGGTATTCTGGATGTAATGGCAAAGCAATTTGATATTGAATTGCTAGCTTATAAATAGGTGAATTCTTCGCTGCTGTTAGCCATTGTTCAGAAATACCATCCTTTATTGCTTGCTCGATAATTGCTGGATCATTTGGATCTAAAAACAATTCTAGTTGTTTTTGATAAAGACCTTGATCATCAACTGATGATGCCACTTCTTCAACGCGATCCGCATCATAAAGTAACACACCGATATAGCGTAGCCGCCCTGTACATGTTTCCGAACAAACCGTTGGTAATCCAGCTTCGATTCTTGGAAAGCAGAATGTACATTTCTCCGCTTTCTGGGTTTCCCAATTGAAATACACTTTCTTATATGGACACCCGCTCATACAATAGCGCCAGCCCCGACATTGCTCTTGATCAACAAGGACAATACCATCCTCATCACGTTTATAAATCGCTCCTGAAGGACATGATGCCACGCAACTCGGATTTAAACAGTGTTCACAAATTCTCGGTAAATACATCATGAAAGCTTGATCAAGTTCAAATGTAACGGATGCTTCTATGCCCTTTAAATTTGGATCACGGTGACCAGTCACATGGGCACCAGCAAGATCGTCTTCCCAGTTTGGCCCCCACTTCAAATCAATATTTTCCCCAGTCAAGAGTGTTTTCGGGCGTGCCACTGGCTGGTGTTTCTTTGGCCCACTACCGATTAAAGTCTCATAGTTATAAGACCATGGCTCATAATAATCATCAACCGTTGGCATATCTGGATTATGAAAAATTCTGCCTAACGCAATTTTCTCCAACTTACTGCCCGATTTTAGCTCTAGCTTACCGTTTTTCAGCCTCCAACCACCTTTATACTTCTCCTGATCTTCCCACTGGATTGGGTAACCCATCCCGGGCTTTGTTTCAACATTGTTGAACCACATGTATTCAGCACCTGAACGATTGGTCCATGTATTTTTACAAGTCACACTGCAAGTATGACAGCCAATGCATTTATCGAGGTTCATAACCATAGCCACTTGTGCTTTAATCTTCAAGCCATGCCACCTCCTTCATTTTCCGAACGCTCACATATAGGTCTCGTTGGTTTCCGATTGGTCCATAATAATTGAATCCATAACTGAGCTGGGCATAACCACCGATAATCTGTGTTGGTTTAACATGAATTTTGGTTGGACTATTATGTGTTCCACCACGGTCACCAGTAATATTGGAGCCAGGCGTATTAATGTGCCGATCTTGCGCGTGGTACATAAACATTGTTCCCTTAGGCATACGATGACTGACTACAGCTCTTGCCGTCACAACGCCATTACGGTTATACACCTCTACCCAATCATTATCTTTAATCCCTACCACTTCAGCATCAATATCACTCATCCAAACATTCGGACCACCGCGGAATAAGGTCAGCATCATCAAATTATCTTGATAGGTGCTATGAATGTTCCATTTTCCGTGAGGTGTTAAATAACGAAGTGTAATTTCCTTTTCATCTTTTCTTGGCAACCGATCACGATTAGCAAAGACCATCTCAGGCAATGTAGGTTTATACACCGGAAAGTTTTCTCCATACTCCGTCATGATTTCATGATCTAGATAAAAATGCTGCCGTCCAGTTAACGTGCGGAACGGTACTAGCCGTTCAATATTCGTTGTAAATGGAGAATACCTGCGGTCGCCTTTATTTGAGCCAGTAAATATTGGTGTCGGAATTACCTTACGCGGCTGCGCTGTGATATCTTGAAATGTAATTTGTTCTCCAGCTCGGTCCTCAGCAATATCCTTTAAAGTAAGGCCGGTCTTTTCTTCCTCAGCCGCCCACGCTTTCATGACAACTTTTCCATTGGTCGCACTTGACAATGCCATCATTGCTTCAGCTGCTTGACGCCCTGTCTCAATGCTTGGCATGCCATACCCGATACCCGCTTCCTTGTTGACACCATTCATTCCTTTTAACTGTTGGTACTGTTCATCAACAGAGAAAGAGATCCCATGTGCACCGATTGGATTCTTCTCTACAATTGGTCCAAGCGAAATAAACTTCTGATAGATCTGCCGATAATCACGCTCAACAAAGGTTAACCTTGGCATTGTCACACCTGGAATAGCATCCACTTCACCCTTTTTCCAGTCACGTACTTTGCCAAATGGCTGGGCAATTTCATCGGGAGAATCATGAAGTAGTGGCGATGCAACTAAATCCTTCACTGGCTCATCAAAGTAGTCCTCTGCCATTTCCGAGAACTTCTTGGCGATTCCCTTAAACGTATCCCAATCAGAATGCGACTCCCAAGCTGGATTAATTGCAGGGTTAAACGGATGCACAAATGGATGCATATCTGTACTACTAATATCATGTTTTTCATACCAAGTAGCGGCTGGTAGGACGATATCCGAATACAATGCATTACCTGCCATCCGGAAATCAATACTGACAAATAGGTCTAATTTCCCCTCAGCGCCTTCTTCTCTCCATGTCATTTCTTCTGGTTTCATCGTATCATTCTCTTTACCGAGAATACCGGAAGAGGTGCCCAGCAAATGCTTCAAGAAGTATTCATGTCCCTTGCCTGAACTTGAAATTAAGTTGGAACGCCATACAAACATATTACGCGGGTAGTTGATAGGATTATCTGGATCTTCGATGGCAAATTCCATCTTTCCAGTTTTTAATGCATCAACGACATGCTGGATCGCTTCTTCGTTTGAATTTTTACCAGCGGCTACTGCTTCTTTATAGAGATTCAGTGAGTTCTTATTAAATTGCGGATAGGATGGTAGCCACCCGAGCCTTGCTGCTAGGACATTATAGTCTGCTGAATGCTTATAGCGCGCCTCTTTCACTAATGGATTTGCTAGCTCATTTAGGTCAGTTTCTTCATATCGCCACTGATCTGTCGCAAAGTAATAAAAAGAGGTCGCATTTTGGAGGCGAGGTGGTAATGACCAATCCCGTCCAAAGGCAATCGTTCCCCAACCCTCGGGTACCCGGCACTTCTCCTGCCCAACATAATGCGCCCAACCACCGCCATTTACACCTTGACACCCCGTTAGTAAAACAAGGTTGAGGATACTGCGATAAATCGTATCACCATTAAACCAATGATTGATTCCTGCTCCCATGATAATCATCGAGCGTCCCTCCGTATCAATGGCATTTTGCGCAAACTCCCGGGCAATCTTGGTGACTAAATGCTGATCGATTCCAGAAATTGATTCTTGCCAAGCTGGTGAATACGTTTGATCAGCTTCTATTTGAGAATGTGATATCCCGCCGCGATCCACACCGTAATGGGCAAGCATGACATCAAAAACAGTTGCGATATGGATTGTCTCTCCCGCTGCACTTTTTACCTTTTTCACAGGCACAGTCCGCGTGACAAATTCTCTTCCCTCTCCAAAATAGGGAAACTTCACTGTTACAAATTCATCTTCTTGTCCGAGTACAGTCATTTCCGGATCAAAAGCAGTGCCTTCTTCATCACTAGGCTTTAAATTCCACTGTCCTTTGTTGCCCCAGCGATGACCAATACTACCGTTTGGAAAAACGATATTTTTTGTATCCTGATCAATCACAGCTGTCTTCCATTCTGCATGTGGGTAAGGCATACCAAGGTCACTTGCTGTCAGAAAGCGATCAGAAACATAGGAAGAGTCGTCATTCTGCTTTAAAGTAATCAAATAAGGGAGGTCAGTGTATTTTTTAGCATACTGATAGAAATACGGTGTTTGATGTTCCACATAGAATTCTTTTAAAATCACATAAGTCATCGCTTGTGCTAGAGCAGCATCTTCACCAGGGTTGACTTTTAACCAATCATCCGCGAACTTAACATTTTCTGCATAATCAGGGCTTACTGTCACCACTTTCGTTCCTTTGTAGCGAACTTCGGTCATAAAATGGGCATCCGGTGTTCTGGTCATAGGCACATTTGAGCCCCACATCATCAGGTACCCTGCATTGTACCAATCACTGCTCTCTGGCACGTCGGTTTGCTCGCCCCAAATCTGTGGTGATGCAGGCGGTAAGTCCGCATACCAGTCGTAAAAGCTGAGCATCGGGGCACCAATCATCGATAGGAACCGAGATCCAGCGGCATAGCTAACCATTGACATCGCCGGGATCGGTGTGAAACCTGCGATCCGATCAGGACCATATTGCTTATTCGTGTAGATCAGTGAAGCCGCAATTAATTCATACACTTCATCTGCCTTGGCTCTAACAAAGCCACCTTTACCACGTGCTTGTTTATATGCTTTTGCCTTCAAAGGATTCTCAACAATACTCGCCCAAGCCTTGACAGGGTCCTTCTCCTCGGCAACAGCTTCGCGGTACATTTTTAACAAAACACCTCTCACATAAGGGTATTTCACACGCAATGGGCTGTAGACATACCAAGAAAAACTGGCGCCACGTGGGCAGCCACGAGGTTCAAATTCTGGCATATCGGGTCCACAACTTGGATAATCTGTTTGTTGGTTTTCCCATGTGATAATGCCATCTTTAACAAAGACCTTCCAACTACAAGAACCAGTACAATTGACACCATGCGTTGTCCGCACAACCTTATCATGTTGCCAGCGATCACGATAGATTTTCTCCCATTCACGATCACCCACTTCTACCTGACTCCAATTATTCGAAAGCTTTTCAGAGGACTTAAAAAAACGAAGCTTTTTCATAAAATTCGTTTGCTTTTTCATTCGATGTTCTCATCTCCTTATTCTAGAAGTGCGCGAATAGCTCACGCGTGTTGATTGTAAAGATTTTTTGCTCTCACGGAACGAAAAAACATGAATACAAAAACATTGGCGTTTTTTTAGCAAAATGAGACGAAAAAAAATTCGTAAAGACATCTGTGCCAATTAATCACCACACTTTTATAATTAAGCGGCCTTATCCATTTGTACTTCTGCATTTCTACGGAGATAGTAGTACCAGCAAAGGATTAAACTGAGTGCATAGGTAGCTAGAATCAGATAAAAACTATTGTTAATCGAATCATTGGCAATAGAGCTTTTGAAGATCATCGGAATGATAAATGCACCATATGCGGCAATTGCTGCTGTAAAACCAAGTACTGGCGCGGTTTGCTTTGTATTAAAAATGTTCGGAATCATTTGGAATACGGAACCGTTTGCTATCCCTGTACTTAAAAATAGCAATAGGAAAGTAAATAGATATCCAGTGAAGTTACTTTGAGCAAGGAAAAACATAACACCAAAAGTAGCGAGAACCATTGAAACAAAGGCGACCATTGTCACGATCGCACCACCGTATTTATCACCTAACCAACCACCAACAGACCTCGATAACGCCCCAACAAGAGGTCCAAGGAAGACATATTTCAACGAATCTACTTCTGGAAATGAGATGCCCATCAGTAAACCAAAAGCAGCTGAATAGCCGATGAATGAACCAAAACTAGATGTGTAAATCATCGTCATAATCCAAGTATGCTTGTTTTTAAAAATAACCGATTGTTCTTTAAATGTTTGACTTGATACTTGTAAGTTATCCATTGCGAATAATGCCATAATCGCTACAACCACGATTGGTACAACCCAAATGAAGGCTGCGTTTTGTAGCCATATCTCATTGCCATTATCCATTGTTTGCCCTGCACCGAATATCCCGACAAATGTGCCAGAAGCAATGATTGCTGGTGTCACAAATTGCACAACACTAACGCCGAGATTTCCAAACCCACCGTTAATGCCATTTGCTGTTCCTTTCAATCTTTTTGGAAAGAAGAAACTAATATTCGCCATCGATGAAGAGAAATTACCACCTCCAATTCCGCATAGCGCGGCAAGGATCGCAAGCGTCATAAATGACGTATCTGGATTTTGCACGGCAATTCCAATGCCGATTGCTGGAATCAACAGGATCAACGTGCTAAATACTGTCCAGTTCTTTCCGCCAACTGCTCCAGGCATAAACGTGAAAAACAATCTGAGTGATGCGCCAAAGAATCCAGGGAGTGCCGCTAAAATAAATAGTTCACTATCTGTAAAGTTAAAACCAACATCATTTAGCTTCACCGCTACAACGGACCAAATTTGCCAAATAATAAACGCTAACATGAGCGCTGGAACGGAGATCCACAAATTTCGATTAGCACAACGCTTCCCTTCTGCCTCCCAGAACTGCTGATCCTCCGGATCCCATTTTGTAATTCTTACCATATACAAACACCCTTCCACACTTTTAAATGAAGAACAAACTAGTCCCAATTCTAGAATAGACCCGTTCAAACAATTTCACATCAGGTAAATCCCTCAATTTGGTGGGACAAAAACCGTATTTTCTTTCCATTCTGGCTTCGGATGTAGCAGACAAGATTTCTTTGCGGTTTTCATTTAACTCCAGCAGGGGTCAAATGAAAACCAAAAAAAATATTTATTGATAAGCCCTTTCTGAGATCATAACCACACTATTTTTTAAAACCGCATCTCTATTGCTCATCACTCACCACTGACGTAGTCCTATATTTTTCCTGCAGAAAAAAACACCCCAAACATGAACTAAAGTCATGTCTTGAGGTGTTGCACCTTTAACTATCGTATCATTATTTTGCTTTCACCCAGATAAAATCGTAGGCACCAAGTGTTACTTCCGAAGCAACCCCTTCTCCAGTGATTAGGTTAACACCCTCACTTAGTTCAAACGTAATCGCTTCAGTCGTCACATTAACAGCAAAATAAACAGTATCCTTCGTTGCCCCATTTTCTCGTTTTAACGCGAATAAACCGCTTCCGAGTTCCAAAATTTCTTGACCAGCAAATGGTGAAAAAGCTTTTTCACCCTGACGAATTGACAGCATCTGCTTCAGCTTTTCAAAGATTGCTTTCCGTCTTGTACTTGTTTCAATCTCAGATACAATCTGCTGATAATCAAATTTTTCACGATTAATCCGGCGATTAATGCCTGATTCTAGTAATCCTTTTGTATCATTTTGCGATCCTAGTAAAGAGTGATAATAAATGGCTGGAACACCAATGACAGAAAGCAAAATCGCATGTGCCGCAATCATTTTCTTCACTTGCTGCACTTCGGTAACATCTTCCTCTTTGTTCACCAAAGCTTCTGCATAGTTGATATTCAGTTCATAAATTGTTTGGCTACCGTCAGGATTGGCTTTGTAAGAAACACGTCCACCATTCTCCTCCACTTTTGCCGCTAACATCTGTCTTTCCGCTTCTGTCAGAATTCCTTCTGTTGGGCGCATACCGATGCCATCATGGCTAGCTAAGAAATTGAAAAAAGTCGCTGAATCAGAAACTTGATCAATTGTTTTCGCCCAATCAGTTAGTTTCGTTGTATCATGCGTTGTCAGCGAGAATAATACCAGTGGTGGCAAGCTAAATTGGTATATCATATGCGCTTCGTTGGTACGGTCACCGAAGTAACTCATATTCTCTTGATGTGGTACATTCACTTCTGTAATCACTTGTGTATTGGGCGTTACTGTTTCAAGCAGTAAGCGCCAAAGCTGAATCACTGCGTGTGTTTGTGGCAAATGAATGCAGGGTGTGCCAGACTCCTTCCACAGGAATCCAATAGCATCCAAACGAATACTGCTTCCTCCTTGATAAGCATAAGAAAACAGAATATCCGTTAAATCTTTTAATACAGGAAAATGGGCAGCATTAACATCCACTTGATCTTCGCTAAAGGTTGTCCAAGCTGTTTTCACCCCGTTTTCGCCCTGATAACTATGAAATAGTGGTGATGTCCTTGGACGAACAACGCGCGATGCATCAAAGCTAGCATCTTCTGGAATAAAGTAGTTGGCATAAGCAAAATCACCATTGATATAGCCTTGGAACCAGCTGCTTGATTTTGAAATATGATTGGCAACAAAGTCAAACATCAAGCGGTAATGTTTTGAAAGTGCCATGACGTCATCCCAATCACCGAGATCGGGATGAATTGCCCGATAATCGGTTACTGAGAAGCCATCATCAGAGGTGTAAGGAAACATCGGCAATAGGTGGACGTCTGTAATGACATTTCCAACGCAATTGTCGAGAAATTTCCGCAATGTTTGCAGTGTTGGCGTTTCTTGCTCATAGATGCTATCACCATAGGTGATCAGATAGACATTCTCCTCTGATACTGGTGCTTTTGTAGGCCAAGCCTTCTGTTTCCAATTTTCAAGGAGCTGAACCATTTCCTCGAGATACTGCGTTTGATACGCTTCACCGTAAATTTCTTTTAAAAGTGTTTCTATTTTTTCATTGATCAATTCATTCATAAGAATCATCCCCTACGATAATTTCAGCGTCATATACCCCTTCGCAGGGATTGTCCATATGCCTTGGTTCTCCATAAGATCTGCTTCAAACAGATTTGTTTCAACTTGTTTTGTGAATACGGATGATGTCAATGAGAACGATTGCGAATCATTTGTTGGGTTAAAGAACCGTATAATTACGCCATCCGCTTCGTACGCCCTCTTGCAAGTACTAGCAAATATAGCAGCATTGTCAATCGAAAATAATGATTGTGCTGAATCAACTTTTTGCAATGGAAAAGGCAGCTCAAAGCGTTCTAGTCGCTCCTCATATGAATTGAGTGTTTGGCTTTGATAACTCGTATAATGATTTCGATAGCAATCTGTTAAACTGAACATCGTCACCGCTTCTAATGGCTGGTCTGCCAAGACAACCGCATATTCAAATTCTAATGCTTGTAAAAGCTGGGCATCAGGCGTAAGGACAACCTTATTGTTAATTCCAGATGCACGGCCAGGACGCCAGCTTAAATCATCTCTTCCCAGCAGTCCAACACCACGGAACAATGTTAACGCCAGCTCATTTGATTCAGTAAGTACTTCGTACTCCTTCAGTGCACTTGTAATTGTACTAAATGTTTGATTTGCTTCACTGACTGCAACAAAATTCTCCAAAGGATAGATTGGCACGGGTGCTTCAGCAAACTTTTGTTTTCTCCATGATGCCATCCGCACCGCATGAACTGGACGTTCAATAATACTAAACGCCTGGTCAGCAAATGACTGTTTCACATTGCTAATTCCAGTTGAAAGTAGTACACGAAGTCGGTGATCCATACAAGTGTTATTGATTTTATGCTTCACGCGAACCATTTCTTCGCCATCGTTCAGCGTCAACTCAGTAGTCACTGTAAATGATGCCAATTCTTCACTACGTTTCAAGTCAACCAAACCAGTTGGTATGTTAGTCGTTGTTTCAACCACCATTTTTTGTACCAAACTACCTTTTTCAACTTTAACAAGCCTAGATTTCTCAAAATAAATTGGCAGATCGCCATCTAGAGGAGAGAAATCATAGGAATCACCAGCATCAGCAACATCTTCAAAACGAATGAAGTTTTGAATACGTTGTCCTGATAACTGATTACTGAGCGTTAATTGCCCGTGTTCAAAACTGATTTTAAAGAGGTCATTCTCAATTGAAGTATCTGCGGTCACAGTAATTGCAGGCATATCTGCTACCAACTCATTGACAATGAATGTCTGATATCCCATAGCGGCAACATCTTTTACATGCATTTTGACAACCGTGCGATAATAACCAGGTACAGGTACTTCTTTTTCACCCTCGGCAGTCACCACAATTTGTTTTCCACCTGAAAGCATCTCTTGCTCAATCATTTCAATGGGTAATTTTTCACCAGTCAGCGTCTGGATATCAAACATTGCAGCTTTTGTAAAAACAACTTGCTCCACGACGCCAGTAAATGCTCTCACATTTGTGTTAAAGAAAACTGTTACGTTCTCCTGCCCCAGTCCATTACAAATTGCTTTTGTTAATTGCTTTTTAATAATATTCAGCAAGGCATCTGCAATCCGGTTCACCTTAACAAGTCGTGTTATTATATCACGATTTGTATCATCTGAGTTACACCCTCCGATGCTATCATGTGCATGCACATCAAAAATTTGTTTCCACATCTGATCTAGCCAAACTGCTGGATACTTGAGCCCAAGCGTTTGTCCAATCACAGCCAGTGGCTCTAAATGATACAAAATTTTATTTTCAATTTGATAATTCAATTGCTTTAAGTCAATTCGTTGTGAACGGATCGTGTTATGAATCCGTGATTTTTGTGTAGCGATCAATTCCCCTTCTAGTACATTAGTAAAGTCTTGATCCTTCCAAGCATCTTCCATAAATGTTTCGTAATCTGAAAGAATATACTCAAACTGTTGATCATTTTCATTCAGCTGTTTAACCACCTGAGGAAACTGGGTGCGAACAAGTACTTGATCTCCACCAGAAGGTAATAATAGATGATCACTATGTTGGTTCATCTCTACTAGAGAGTTAAGCAATGGGGTGAGCCGTTCCTTGTGGTACACTTCATCAGCTGCTAAAAATTTCCCCGGTCCGTAACCAAAATAAATGTTATTGGCTTTAACTGATTGACCGTCTGGACTCTTCCAAACAAAGTTCAAATCATTTTGAAGTTGATCTGTATAAATACCGCGTTGCAAAATACTATAGTCAATACCAAAACCCTTAAAAATGGATGGTAAGTACATATTTTGCCCAAAAATATCTGGAAGATAGCCATTATTCATCGAATGTCCAAATGCAGTTGCCATTTTAGTTCCATACAGTAAATTACGAATAACAGATTCTTTATTGACGAGCAACGAGTCTGTTTGCGTGTACCATGGACCAACAAAAATCCGCTTGGCAGCGACTAATTTTTCTAGTCGCTGCCGATTCTCTGGACGGATTTTTAAATATTCTTCTATGACAGACATTTGAGCATCGAATACAAAGGCATGATAATCTGAGTCATTTTCCAAAACTTCGATTAAACGGTCGAGATTTTCCACTAGTAAAACATTTGAGTCTTCTAATGTAAAATACCATTCACGATCCCAATGGGAATGAGGTACTACATATACTTTCTTAGATTTCATACTCTTCTCCTTTGTATCCATTCGCCTATTTTGCTAGTCGTTCTTGTCTCTTAATCAGATAGAATCGGACAAATATATTAGCAAATGCAATAAATGCTACACCGACCGCGAGCCCGATAAAGTATGCCCAGAAGTTTTCAACCAATGGCCAACCCCATACTGCAGGTAGCGGATACCATTGTACTGCACCTAACCATACTGCTGTACATGATCCGATCACGGCACCAATCACATTAATTGGAATTGTGATTAAAGGATTACGAAGCATAAACGGAATCGCACCCTCACTGATTGCAAGGAACCCTAGCAAAATTGATGTGTTACCAACAATACGTAAGTTTTCATCAAATACACGACGTCCAACAACAAAGCGGTCGATTACGGTTGCGACACCGACACCAATTGGTGGAATAACAATTGCAAGTACACGAGCCGTAATTGGGAATATACCATCAGCCGCAAGACCGATTGCAACACCACCGGCAGCTTTATTAATTGGTCCACCTAGGTCAAATGCAGTTGCAGCTGCGATGATTGCAGAAAGCGTTAATTCACCTGAATCAGATGCATTTGTAATCACTTTAGTTAACCACTCATTCAATCCACCAAACACAGGATCGACAAGATAGAAGTTTAGTAAGAATACGCCTAGTACACTAATACCAGGTACAATTAACATTGGCTTCATCGCTTGAAGATTTTTGTGTAACTTAATCTTTTCATTCAAGAATTTAGAAAGATAACCGGCTGCAAGACCCAATACAAGAGCCCCTAAGAATCCAGATGGAACGCCTTCTTGTCCCCAGACAAGGAAGTGTAAACCAGCTGCAAACGCACCACCGATGAAACCTGAAACAAGTCCTGGACGATCTGCAATTGCGTAAGCTACATATGCGGCAAAGACTGGATACATAAACTTAAAGATTAAGTTACCCAAAAGCCCTAGATAGTGTAGTAGTACAAGGAATCCATTCGGATCTGTTGCATACTCTGGATCACTGATATGTTCAGTTAATCCGAACGGCATAGCGCCTAGTCTTGAAAGCGCTGTCATTAAACCGGCTGCTACGATGACTGGAATCATGTAAGAAATACCAGTTAGTATCGCAGAAGACATCTCAGAAAGGATCCCCTTCTTCTCACCTTTACTTGAAGATGATGTTGAAGAATTTGCTTCCTCAGAAACGATGCCATCTGGATTTTCAAGTGCACGCGTAATCATTTGTTTCGCTTCTCTTAATGGACCTGCTACCTTTGTTCGTACAAATGGTAGACCATTGAAACGGTCCATTCCTTTTGGTGCAATATCTGTTGCAAAGATTACGGCATCAGCACCCTTAATGAGTTCCGCTGTATGCTGATCTTCTAGGCCGTTGGCCCCTTGCTTCTCAACAAGAACCTCAACGCCAAGCTCACGCCCAGCTTTCTCTAGTGCCTCTGCAGCCATATACGTATGCGCAATTCCTGCAGCACAAGCTGTAATTGCCAAAACACGTTTTTTTGGTCCTGAAACAGTGACCGCTGGCTCAACTTCTTCCTTTTCAAATGAATCAATGGAAGCTAAGAATTGCTTGCTATCTGTAATTCCTTTTAAATGCTCAAGATATTTAGGATCTATTAACCTTCTACTAAGTTCAGAAAGCAACTTCAAATGCATGCTACCTGCCTCAGCTTCAGGAACAGCTAAAAGGAAAATGAAATCAACTTGATTTGTTGGATCAATACTCTCCCAGCCACTAATTGGCTTCTTTAACTTAGCAACAGCAAATGTCGCCTTTTTAACTGTATCTGACTTTCCGTGAGGAATCGCGAGCCCCGCTTCAAGCCCAGTTGCAGAAATCTTCTCACGATCGAGAACAGCTTGTAAAAACTTCTCTTTTGAAGCCACATAACCATTCTTGTGTAATGCCCCTACCAGGTGATTGATTACTTCCTCTTTAGATGACCAATCTTCATCTAAAAACAGTAAACTTTCATCTGTTACGTTTCTTAAATCCAAAACAATCACTCCTTTATTTAATGTAGAACCTTACGTCTAATAAAAGTATTAGGGCAAAAAACCTGTAAGATTCCTCTCCACTTGATTGTAATATTAGAAGCAGTCCAGTAGGTATACAGTTCATGTACAATTGTACAGAATGAAAGGACTAGGAAGTCAAGAGGTCCCATTCTATAGTAAAATCATTCTACACAGTAAATTCAAAGTAGCTACGATAAAACCAGCGTGGTGTGATAAACTAAGAACCAGAAATCATCATACATTTTCATCAACACCATATGACACTGAGTCAGCGGGCAAGAAAAGTTATACATACCGCCCATTATTTTCTACATAATCCATTAAAACTATGCATCAAATCATTATAATCGTATGTCTTAGTACGTACATAAATAGTCGTTGTCATGCGTCGACATCAATTGAAAACAGGAACAATAAAGGAGAAACGATGTATGGGGAAAGTCATCGAACGGTTTGCCGGCAACCTTCAATTATTAAGTCACTCAGAGAAACACGTTCTTTACTTTATTGAGAACCAACTTGAAGTGGCAAAAAATCAATCGCTCACCAAAATGGCCGAGCAAAATAACGTCAGCACCACAACCATTGTAAGGATGTGTCACAAATTAGGGCTCGAAGGCTTTTCGGAACTCAAATACGTTCTAAAAACACTTGACAACGATTTAATTCCGAGTGATAAAAATATCATCGATCGCCACCGCCAAAATCTAGAATGGACTTTTAGCCAATTAAATCCTGACAAAATTAAACAATTAACGGAGCAAATGATTCGCTCAGAGAAAATCGTTATTGTTGCTGTTGGGCTTTCAAAAATGATTGGTGAATACTTCGGTAAGATGCTGATGCAAGTTAATAAACCAACGATCTATGTCTACGAATCCCACATCATCGATTTGTTACCGAACATGGTTGGGCGTGCCGACCTTGTCTTCTTCATCTCATCCAGTGGTGAAACTAAAACGATTGTTAATATTGCTGAAAAGCTGCGTTATCATCAGGTTTCCACGGCTGCTATCACTAACACTGTAGATTGTAGTCTGAATCAAATTGTCTCAACATCAATCAGTGCCAATGTTGCACAAGTCATGTTCGCAGGTTATGACCTTACACCACGTTCTACGCTCTTAGAACTGATTGATATCCTTTTTGAATCGTATTTCATTCGATTACAAACCGAGCAAAAAAGCTAATTTGAAACTGGATTCACAAGACAAACAATGTTTTAACATCTTCTTTCGTATTGACCAAACTTAAAAAACATTCATCTATTGCCTTGATCACTTTTGATCTTGGCTTTTTTGATCATAAAGATAAATAAAACACCCCCGATAGCTAGTTTTCTCAAGCTAACCTTCGGAGATGTTTTACACTTATTTTAGATTATGGGCGTTACTAATGACGATACAATTTATATTCAAAATCCGTACTTAAAACTGATCAACAACTTGTTCAATGGCTATTCTTTCTTTTTCTTGCCATTACCATTACCACAAGTAATATGAGCGATGCCAACCAAACTGGACTACTGTGATGATCAAATGTCCTCGGGATAAGAACATTTGAGTTTGCTTTTGCAAATGCTAATCCAGCAGCCACCACTGTACTTCTTTCTCCTGACGGATTAATCGATACAGCAGAGATTGATTGCCCTGGTGAAAGTATACCTGGTAATGCAACTGACCATTTCCCATCTGGATCAATCACTGTTGTGAAGATTCCTCCATTTGGCGAGGTTACCTCAATAATCATGCCTGGTTCTCCAGATCCCGTAATAATTGGTGAGCTAGGATCTATTGGATTGATAACCGGCGGTTTTGGTACCATCGGCCCTTCTGGATGATAGTTAAACACAACTAACTTGTCTGCCTTCACATTTGGAATGGTAATCGTTGATTGAGTAATTAAATTACCTTGATCCACTGAGTATCCCAAATACTTATAGTGAGCAATCGTCGGCGCAACTTTCTTGTAAGTTGCCCCGTCATCAACATATACATGGTGGTCTGCAGGTAATGCCCGTGCGTATGGGTCCATGTAACGCTCAGTGATCGTATGATCAACGATTCCATTTCCATTCATATCCTGTCCGTACACCATCGTTACTGTATGTGGATCTTGAACATCGGCATAGCTTGGATATCCAGCTGTTATCCCTGTTCCTGTATCTATTTTATAGCCAAGATAGACTTTACTAGGAATCGCTGGCGCTGTATTTGCATAGTCACTGCCTTTATCGACAATTTCTGCCGTTGCAGGACTAAATTCATTTCCCGCTTGGTCTTCCCATATCACCGTGATTGTTACATCAACAACCTTGTTTTCATTCTTATCTTGACCATACACCATTGTGACAATCTGTGCTCCCTGCAGATTATTAATACTTGGATGTCCAGATTGGACAACTGTACTTCCGTCAACTTTAAAACCTATATAGGTATACGAAGAGATCGCGAGTGGTGCCACTGTATAATTCGTATTGATTTCAGCGATTTTTGAGCTGTCCGGATTAATGGTCACACCATTTTCATCAACATATTTTTCTATCATCAAGATTTCTTTACTATCCGCTATTCCATTATCATTGCTATCTTTGCCATACACCACTTTTATGGTGTGAGAAGTTTGCACATTCGTCAGCGCTGGATCGCCTGTAAGCAGCGCTGGTTCTGCATCTACTTGATAACCTTGATAGACAAAACCTGTGATTACTGGTAAAACCCCTGTATAGTTTTCACCAACATTCACATTGGTTGAAGTTGGCGAATCAATTTCCACACCTAATTCGTCGACGTATGTCTCACTGATTGAGATATCCTCTTTTCCATCCCCATCTATATCTTGACCATACACCATGGTGACTGTATGCGCTCCCTGTACATTCGTTATCGATGGACTTCCAGTCTGGGTAGTCGTACTACCATCTAATCGATAACCTAGATAAGCGTACATATTGACGGGTGGTGCAGTTCGATTATAATCGTTTCCAATATCAACCGATTTTTTAGTATCCTGCTGGACAGTTGCACCGGCTTTATCCTGATACTTTTCTGAAATGACAACATCTTCCATTTCGTTGCCATCTTTGTCATCTGCGTACACAAATGTGATATTTGTATCTACTGTTATCGGCCCGGCAATGACGACCGGAGCATCTATGTGTAGTGCGGCTCCACTTGCTTCACCTGCTAGTTTATACCCTACATACACATAGTCACTAAGGACAGGTAATCCTGACACCCCTCTGCTATAGCCGGTAGGACTATTCTTATCAATTAGCTTCGTAGTATCCACATCAATTGTATCACCATTTCGATTGACATATTTCTCAGTGACTGTCACTTCTTGGCTATCAACGATTGCATTACCATCCGCATCTTTTCCATATACCAGTATCACGGTATGTGAAGTGGTCACATTCATTAAGCTTGGATTCCCGTCTAATAGCGTCTGATCTGCATCTACTTTGTACCCCTCATAAATGTAATCAGTAACTGTTAGTGGTGCTTTTGTGTAGTCTGCATTAATTTCAACAATTTTTGAGCTATCTGCATGAATTGGTGCGCCAGCTTCATCGACATATTTTGCTGTGATTGTTGCTTCCTCGCTATCCACGATCCCATTACCATTCGCGTCTTTTCCGTACACCATTGTAATGGTGTGGATTGTTTGTACATTGGTCAGGCTTGGATCGCCCATTAACAAAGTGGGATTCTCATCGACTTGATAACCTTGATAAATGTAATTAGTGATGACCAAAGGTAATTTGGTATAATCTTCTCCAATATTGATGCTCTTTGATGTCGATGCTGAAATTTCAGTACCTACTTCATCGACATACTTCTCACTCATTGAAACATCTACTTTTCCATCTCCATCTTTATCCTGACCATACACCAGTGTGATCAAATGTGTTGCCTGCACATTCGTCAGAACGGGATCGCCGGCTTCTACAGTTGTATCGTCATCCACCCTGTAACCTAAATAAGTGTATCCATTGATTGTTGCTGGTGTTCGGTTATAGTTAGCGCCAATATTTACTGACTTATTTGTATCAGGA
>JAVBKE010000156.1:0-15690 GCA_031554185.1 Caryophanales bacterium | reverse complement strand
GATACATAGGCTTCAATCGCATGTGTTAGTACATCAATCCCGGTATTTGCTGTGATATTCGCAGGCAATGAAACAACTAAACTTGCATCAAGAATCGCCAGATCTGGAACTAATTCCTCTAAGAATAGTGGGTACTTAATCCTCGCTTCAGGATCAGCAATCACAGTTGCCGCGGTCACCTCTGATCCCGTCCCACTCGTCGTTGGAATCGCAATCAGTTGTTCAATACAAACATCGCCCAACTGATTAGCAAAATAATAGACCCCTTTTGCAGTATCAATCGCAGATCCGCCACCGAATGCAATCAAGATTTGCGGCTTAATTTCCTTAGCCTGCGCTATTCCCAAAGCGATTGTCGCAATTGGTGGGTCAGGAACAACTTCAGAAAATACTTGTACTTGATTAGAAGCATCAATCTGCGTTAATACCTTCTGCACACCCTCTCCTTCGGCAAGGAAAGCATCACAAATCACCCAGACTCGCTTATTTCTAATCTCTTGTAATCTTACTAAACTATTTTTACCCGAAACAACTTTTGTTTTCATTTGAAAGTCGCTCATTTTCTGATTCTCCTTACACATAATCTAGCAATATACCTGCTTCTCTCAAAAGAAGGGTAGGTGCAAGAGCATCTACCCTTTTCTAACGAATCGAGAACCCATCTGTAAGAACACAACGACGCCGTCTAGCAAAATTCTGCGCTGAAGTAATCCCTTCTCCGGTCGGTGTTGCAATTGTAAAAGTAGTACTTCCCTCACCACCAAATCCTAAGCCAGCAAATGAAGGACCATTCTTTACAAAAATCGATGTCTGCATTTTCCGTGCTGCTAGATTAAGGCGTGAAATATTTTGTGAATGCATGACAGCAGTGTGATGTAACCCCTGTTCAAGCTCTAAAGCAACCGCAAGTCCCTCGTCAAAATCTTTCACCCGAATCACAGGCACAACTGGCATTAATAATTCAACAACTGCAAATGGATGATCTTTTGTCGTCTCACAAATGATTAATCGTGGTGTAAAACCGTACTCAATCCCAGCTGCATCCAATATTTCTGCCGCACTTTTACCAACAAAAGCTTTATTGGTCGCATGACTCGATGAAAGTACAACTCTTTCCAGCTTCTTCACCCCAACCTCATCAAGCATCAAAGCACTATTCTTTTCCATCTGAAAAATCAGATAATCAGTAATACTATCCACAGCAACAATTGATTTCTCAGCGATGCAAAGTATATTATGGTCAAATGAAGCACCAGCAACGATATCGGCCGCAGCCTTTTCAATATTTGCCGTTTCGTCTACCAATGCTGGCGGATTTCCCGCACCTGCCCCAATAACTTTTTTACCAGATCGCATCGCTTGACCTACAACACCAGGTCCGCCAGTAACAACTAACAAGGGGATATCCTGATGCGCCATCATTTCCTGCACAGCCTCAATCGTTGGCTCAGCTACAGTGACAACTAAATTCTCAATCCCAATCGCCGCTTCTATCGCTTGATTAAGCTGATCAATCACCCAGAAGGAAACATGCTTAGCCCCTGGATGTGGCCCAAAGAAAACCGCATTTCCCGCAGCAAGCATCCCGATGGCATTGCAAATCAACGTCTCTGTTGGGTTCGTACTAGGGGCAATTGCACCAACGACACCAAAGGGTGACAACTCGCAAAGTGTCATACCATGATCACCTGTCACAACATCCGTCACCAAATCCTCAACGCCTGGCGTATTTTCAATCGCCAACTTGTTTTTAGCGATTTTGTCGGTAATATTTCCCATGCCAGTTTCTTTGACAGCCATTTCTGCAATCTCTTTCACTTGAGGTAAAAATTGCTCCCTGATTGCAGCAATCACTTTCTTTCTAGTAGCAAGCGAAACAGCCGCATATTTTACTTGTGCGAGCTTTGCCTGCTGCACTGCTTCATCAACGGATGAGAAAACACCACGACCAGAATTATTTTTATCGACTGATTTCATTGTTTTTCCTTTTACATCAGCCAATTTTTCAATCACCAACTGTTTAACTAATTGCTCAAGTTCTAAAGTCTCCATCTTCTTACCTCATTCCTACAATCGAAAGTGCTGTTTTTGCAATACGAACATCTTCCTCCACACTTCCACCACTAACACCAAGTCCAGCAATCACCTGCTGATTCTCATCATAAATTGGAACACCTCCACCAAATGTAACAACCTGTCCATCCGTTAATGCTTCCAATTGATATAATGGTGCACCTGGTTGAACTAATCCAGCGAGTGCTTCCGTTTCTGCCTTCATGGCAACAGCCGAATAGGCTTTCTTTTTCGCTAAGTCTGTGCTAACAAGCAACGCATCGGTCATCCGATAGTGAAATAGTAACTGACTATCGGTCCCTACGATCGCCATCGTTACAGGGACATTTTCACTAGTCGCAACCTGTTCTACAGCAGTAGCAAGTTCAGTGAAAACACTAAGTGTTAATTTTTTCATACAAATAACCCCAATCGTTTCAATTTGCACCCCAGAAACCGCATGATAACGAGACATAATTTCCGAAGTAAGCTTTGAGACAGTAAATTGAAAATCCTCTTCGCGAGCGAGAATATACAGAAAATCAGATAACCGATTAATATATTGTAAAATTTCCTTCCGCACGAAGATCGTTTCGCTCAATTTAACGAGTAACCTCTCCGCTCGCCTCGCAATTGTTCTCGAAACATGCAGATGAGAAGATGCTTTGCATTTCCCTGGCAGAACAAACCGATTGATTCGCGGTAGATTAGCTGTAATTAAATCAATTCGCGTCTCCAGCTCCTTCACTTCAAGTGCTGTAATGCGAATGACATTGCTAGTTAAATCCGCCTTTTCAGTAGCAAGTTCGGCACAAAGATAAAACAAATTTCTTTGCACATCTTCTAGAAAAATGCGATTTCTCGCATCATTGACATACTTTGTTGCCAAACTGACAGAAGCATTCAGTTCATCAAAAGTACCATAAGTATCTACCCGTTCATCGTATTTCTTCACACGTGCTCCATCAAACAATGCGGTTGAGCCTTTGTCACCCGTCTTTGTATATACTGACATCTAAGCTCGCCTCCTTACTTCGAAACACTGTCTATGATCGCAACAATCGCCGTATCAATAACATTTTTTTCTGGTTCGAAAATCATTCGTGCAGCATGGCCTTTCGTGATCAGAACCATTTCACCAATTCCAGCACCAACATGATCACAAGCAACTTCTACCGCTTTAATGGATTCGCCTGCACTATCAATCGGCTGAACAATCATGATTTTTTTTCCAACGAGTGAATCATGTTTTTTCGTAGAAACGATGCTACCAATCACTTTTGCTAAATACATAGCCTCACAGCCTTTCCCAAATCTCAATTTGTTTCTGAATCAAGGATTCTTTTGCAAGTGGCGTAACAAGTTGATCTCGCTCTTTACAAAGTAAACTACTACTAGGAAGTAAAGCGATATCATGATAACAGATGACATTTCTACTAACATGCGCTAAACGCTCACCACTATTTGAAAAAATCGCAAATGGGATTGCTGCTATATCCTTATACTGTAGCCATGGCTCACCTGAATCGAAAAGGATCAACTCAATTTTGTTTCCATAGCTACTCGCTAATTGAAACCACTGATGGAACAATGCATCTCTTTCCCCACTCACTAATTTCTCTATGAAAACTGCATCTACACCTGTAATACGCACAGTTTTTGCTTGTAATAATGGCTTTTCTTCGAATTGTAATTCATCCTGCGCGATATCAATCGTCATCATCTCTCGATCTAGAAGGCGCTTTGTTACAATTTGTATAACCTTATTCAGCATCGAGGCACTCTCCTTTTAAAACCTTGCTTAAGCATTCATTGCGATACCGAAAGGCGTCACAAATTCAGGGTGCGCGGGATGAAGCACAACCCGTTGTAAATAGTTTTCAAACATCACGTGAAAATCTTCACCAGTTGTCGCCCCACCAACTAAGTAAATTTCTTTGCTGGGTGATTGCGCGAGAAAACCACGTGTTATCTCTGCCATTTTTTCAACAACAGGCTTCATAATAATTGCATTTGATTTTGCATTTACTATGAGTCGCTTCTCTTTCTCTGCTTCAGCTATGGAAATCTGATAGTAACCAGCCAGCACTAATGTCATATGTGTACCACCAGTTGGCTCGTCTGCAGTAAAAACAACTTGGCCATTTCGAAAGATGCTAATCCCAGTCGTACCGCCACCAACATCAATCACGGCACCAGTAGTCACTCCCAAAACAGAAGCTGCAGCCGTTGGTTCATCAATAATGGCTGTAGCAATCATATCTGCACTCTCAATCACATTAGCAACAATTTGTTTACTGTTGCCAATTGTTCCTGGCGGAACCGCACCAGCAGCCGCCTCAAGAGTTCTACCTAAACAAGATTCTGCCCGTGCTTTCAAACGCTTCACAATCTCAACTGACTCGCGATAATTGACAACTAAACCATCACGAACAGTATCTGCATATTCAAAAGCACCAAATATCGGCTCGTTATCTTGGTCAAGAACAACCAAAACAATCGAAGAAGTACCAAGGTCAACACCTACTTTAAGGACGGTTTCCTTTGTTACTTGATGAACAATATCCTTGTTCATCAAGACTGCTAACTGCTCGATTTGATTATCCACTTGCTTCATCTCGCACCCCAAAATGTTTTATTGAATGATTTTCGCTAAAGTTCCGGAAGTGATATTTCCTGCATTTGCTTCGTCTGTATCGATATGCATCTCAAGTTCATACCCATCAGCAACGCGAATAGTGCAAGCATGTAGCGTAATCGGCCTGATGTCTGACATTATCTCAACAGATACTTCATCACCCTGATGTAAATTCAGTTTCCCTGCCATCATTGTCGGTAAATGAATATGACGCTTTGCCACAATCACACCTTGCTCCATATCGACTTCACCATGTTCTGTTTTCAGCTTAATCCCTGGTGTTTGCGCAATATCACCACTGATGCGGATTGGTGGTTTAATCCCTAGTGTCCGTGCATCAGATTGTGATATTTCAAGCTGTGACTGCTTTCGAAACGGTGCTAGCACTCTCACCTTGCTGATTTCCCCTTTAGGACCACAAACTGTTACAGTCTGCTCTGCAGCAAATTCTTTAGGCTGCTTTAACCACTTAGCCACTTTAATCGCCTCATAGGGAAATAATTGCTTGTAGTCTGCTTCTGTGAGATGAATATGTCGATTAGACACACCTATCGGAACGAGCGCCCCTTGTAAGGTAAAGTGCTCCAAGACAACTTGCTCGACAATCTCTCTTAAGGCGGTTGCTTCCATTGATTAGACCCCTTTTGGTAATAGCGTTTCCACATCACTATGCGGTCTTGGAATCACATGAACGCTTGCGACTTCGCCAACATTTCTAGCAGCAACTGCACCTGCATCTGTTGCTGCTTTGACAGCGCCAACATCCCCACGCACCATCACAGTCACGAGTCCTGATCCGATTTTTTCATAACCAACCAGTTTCACGTTTGCTGCTTTTACCATTGCGTCAGCCGCTTCCACTGCTGCTACCAATCCTTTTGTCTCAATCATTCCTAATGCATCATTCATTTTTCTTTCCTCCAATTAGTTATTATTAATACAATTTGCCCTTGGTTCACCTTTTTTTCTAGTGCATAACAGATCTTTACAAATATTGCAAGTGGGACTTTGTCTACTAGACAATGCTCCACCAAAACTTGTTTGGTCCACTTCCGCGATCTGTCCAGCAGATAGTGCCAAAACTTTTTCAATCGAACCTGCAAACGGCCTAATTGAATGATCAAGTTCATCAATATCTGCCCCTACCTCAGCTATAACAGATGTCACTTCTTCAGTGACAGCTTGAGACAATGTAATCTCCTCACCCTTTTCATCGTGCAAAATAGCTACTACTGATTGCCCTTCTACACTTGCATGTTGTTCAGCCTGTTTTCGATAGAAAACGGAACATAGTGACTCTGCTGGCCTTGCTATAACCTTCTTCGAAACAAAACTATTGTCCGTTTTAGCAATTTGCTCGCCCGCATCGATAGCCGCTTTCACATCTGAAACATTTCCTTCAATTTTGATTGTCATCCAACCGGAACCTTTAGCTTTTTCGATATCAACTAGCTGAATATTCGCAGCTTTTAACATTGTATCGAGTACAGCTACTGAATTGGCTAAACCAACAACTTCAATTAAACCAATCGATTGACGCAAACTCATCACCTCCTCTTCCTTATTTAAAAGGGATTCCCTTCACTAGCCGAGCTGCATTTGCCCCAAAATCTCGCACTTGATAAGCGCACTTATTTTGAAGCATTTGTTCGTAAAAAAGTGGCTGCTCTGGCTGCAAATTTCGATAATGGATCACAAATTGGTTATCCTTTAACGCTACACCAACTAATAACGGTGATATTGTTGCCGCCGTATAAGCAGCATGTATAACATTTTCCACATCCATATCGGTTATTTGAACAGGGATTCCCTCCTCTTCTATCCCAAAAAGAATTTGGTTGGTAATGGACGTATCTTGAAATTGGTCTACATAAAAATGAATAGCTGGTTTCATCAAGACTATCGTCATTTCATTACCCCCTCGCTAGGATCAAGCCTGACGCTACAGCATTCCGAGGTCCTTCTGTTCCACGAATATTCCCTCGACCAGCCACAAGCGCGTAATGAGATAATGCATCCGTAATCAACTGAGGGATTTCAAAATCGAGCGCAGAGCCCCCGACAATAACAACGAAGGGAATATCCCGAATGTTTCCAGTTGGACTAACCATTTTCAATGCCCGAAGCGTATTGGTAACAAAGACACGCTCTTTCGCATGACGACGGACAATTTTTATTTTTTCTATCGAGCTATCTAGTGGAAGCGGAACAAATCCATTTGGCTTGACAATGATCACTTTTGCAAACAGTTCAGGAGATAGTGGCTCATTAAAGAACTGCACAGTCCCATCTTCATGGCGAATATGAAAGATACTCTCGACCTTTGCAAGCGGATATTTCTTGATATCCTCTGCTAAATAACGATCTTCAAGACCTAGCTCGGTTTTGATGATCATTGTCACCATATCACCAGCACCAGCTAGGTGCGTAGCAATCATTTCACCTGTTTGATTGATAATAGATGCATCTGTTGAACCAGCACCTAAGTCAAGAATAGCCAGTGGTATATCTGTTCCTGGTGTTGTTAATGCGCCAAGAATGGCCGCTTCTGCCTCAGCACCACCAATTTTCACAGGAATACCAAGCTCTTGCTCCATCCCATGAGCGATTTGTGCCATTTGCAGGTGGTCAGATTTAACCATTGAAGCAATACCAACCGCCTGTTCCATTGAAAACTCGCCTGCAAGACCGCCTTTGACATCGACTGGAACAAAGGTGTCAACAGCCAATAAATCTTGAATAAAAATATCAGAAGGATTTTTTCCAGTTAAACCAGCCATCGTTTGGCGAACTCTTTCCAGCATGCCACCAATATTTGTCCCTGGCTCTCCCTTGACATTATCAAGCTGTTTAAAGTCGGTAATCGCAGTCATCACCTTTTCGGCGCCCTCTGCAATATCGACCTTGACGGAACGTCCATTCTTTAAAAGCTCCACATGGCCAGCTGGAATAGTTCTCGCTTTAACATTACCTTCTGGAGTCTTGATAATCACTGCTGATCGATTACCGATTATGGCTCTAGCAATTGGAATGATATTCTTAGTTTCCTTAGAATCAAGGTTAAATACTGTTGCAATCCCATATGGGTTGGCAATCATCTCAATCACTTTCCCAGGCGCAGCCACTTCCACTGCCGCAAGCATACTGAGTGGCACTTTATCAATGTATGCCACCTCGTCAACAATTGGAATTTTCTCTTCCAATCGATTGTGAATAAGGACACCATCATCCGCTTGTAAAATTGCCGCTTTGATCTGATACCCTTGTCTAACACTGGCGTTTAGAATCTGAGCTGCCGATTCAAAATCAATTGTCTTCGGTACGATCACAATCAATGATTCTGCAACTGACATTGTCGTTATCTCATCAATCAGAACAGTAACGCCAACACCCATTCCCATTCCACCAGGTGTTTTCGGATTATGACCAATCATTGTTGACTCAGTAATAGTCGTTTCTGTAATCGTCTCCATCGCGACATCGCCAATCACGGGCGTTGCTTCGTTAATCCGAATTTCAACCAGATCACTCGTCACGCCATTGACTTGATTCAAAGCTAACTTCAATGCTTTGAAAATCCCATGAAGATTCTGCTTTGTCCCTTTAATTCCAGTCGTTTCTGTAATGGAACTAGCAGTAAACCCGGTCTCTTCATTTACATCAATTGCAGCTAGGGCAACTTCTGTTGTCGAATTTCCGATATCTACACCAGCTATATATCGCATTTTCTATCACCGCATTTCCTACTGAAAGATCGAAATTTAGTTATCGCCTTTGAGCTTTTTACGTTCTACATAGCGGACTGCTGCTTCACGAATAAAAGCGGCACAGATGATTGCTTGAAATCTTGTTTCAAGTTCCGTTGCAATCGCTTCCAATTCCACCTTTGTAGATCGATAAGGGCGCAAAGCATTATAAATTTCTAACAAACGCTCATCAGGAACTACAGTTAGTTCAGCCGCTCTTTCAAAGTTAACTGCAAGGGTTTCACGCCCTGCTGCTCTAGCAATTTCTGCTTGCATTTTCAATGTCGTTGCAGTTACGCGAACATCTTCAGGCTTAATGGCACCGTTAATGACGTTTTCCAGTGTGATGTCATTCAGTGATTTATTTGTTGATGTCTTCACTAATTCCGGGCGCTTTGCCCCAAGAGGATAATCTGCAAATGAGAGTGACGATGCTCCACTCGTAGTAGCTCCAGTAGCTTTTACACTACCACCGTTCACCTCTTGCAAGATTTCTCGCACCATATTTTCAAGGGATCGTTGATCCATTTTTTTCACCCACCTTATCCATTCACTTTTAATTCAATTGCATTTTTTCCTAAGACAACATGTTTTGTCTCTTTAATATGAAGCAGTGCCGCCTTTGCTTGAAATCTCGGTCTCGTCATCTGATCATTGGCAGTTGGAACCGGTGTCGGCGATTCCCCTTTTGCGTACTTAGCCGCATTTTTGCCAATTGCCCGATAGGTTTCTAGTGTAATTAGTGGCGACTGCGGAAATAATTCTAAATTTGATAGCGGTTGTAGATCTTTTTGGTGAATCAAAGAGGTACCTCTTGATTGCAATCCAATACTAATACCAGAACCACTAAGGCGGTCACCCTCTGCTGCAATAAACGCAACATCTGAGCTACGGAAAACACGAATTACACGTGCTTTCAGCCCTTCTTCTTCAATACCTGCCATGATTTCACGAATAATTTGTTTGTGTGGAATCCCAACGATATTAGTTGTTTGATATTTACCAAAAGCAGGTGCAACAGCTATGACAACCTCATCTTTCTGTAAACCAGGCTTTGCTTCACCGATTTCTTCTAAGAAAGAGTCACTAGCTATCTCTGGCTTTGCTTCTTTTTGAAAAGAAACGGTATCATTGTTAGCAAATTGCATTTCATTTAGTACTTCAGCGATTATGCCGCGTAGTACCTTCTCGTTTATATCAACCATGATTTTTATGCCTCCCTTACCCAAACAATTTTAGCCAAGCTCCTCAGCATCAACAGCAATAGGTATATTTTTAATCTCTTCCCAACGCTCGCCATCAACGCGATAGCCTGTACCTGGTCCTGCATAGTCATTGCGGTCATTGACTGCACTAATGACATTCCAGTCTTTATCAATAATCGCAGCAGTGTGCAAGAAATCTCCTGAAACACGCTGTTTAAGCATTTTCAGCACATTCTCAGCGACCTCAGTGTAACCACCAGCTGCGAGCGCTTTAACAACATCCAATCCTGTTACACCACGGTCCATCATCTCAGCTGCAGCTTTCAAGTCTTCTACCACATTACGCAGAGGCATATCCTTACTCCCGTGTGCATAGGTTGCTGCTTCAACTTCCTCATCTGTAATTGCTGGAAGTCCAAGTTGCTTATAAACAGCTTGCAGTACACGCGCTGCTTTGTTTCTGACAGCAATCACTGCTTCTTCAGAAACTGGTGCTAGACCACCGTCAACTTTTAAATCCCGTTGTAGTATATTGTAATCATCAAAGTCTTCAGCATCGAAATTCGAACCGGCAAACATGTTGTCATAGTTTGGTACAGCACTATAACCAGAGAAGATATAATCCGTTCCAGGTAAAAACTGCATCAGCATTCTTGCAGTACGACGGATATCTGAATGAGAAAATGTTTGGTCGTTTCCAGAGGCTACTTCAAGATCAAGCAACGCAGCAATTAAATTCTCAGCTAACACGGCTCGGATGCCACTTGGCACTGATCCTGGTATACCAATACAGCTGATTGAACCATTTTGAAGACCTTGTGCTCCAGCTGCCTTCGTAACATAAATACAACGCGCTTCTAAATAGAGCATCGATTTCCCTTCAGCTGATCCCATTTGCACCTCTGAGCCTGATCCAGAAGTAAACCGCATTTTAAGGCCACGGGAAGCGTAAGAACTTGCCAAAAACCCTTTTGACCAAGGTGTATCATCACCATCAGTAAAGACCGGTTCAGTGCCGTACACAGAAATTGTCTCGGCATAACTTGTGAGTCCGCGCATACCAAGTTCAAGCTCAGTTGCCTCTTCCAATGCACACTGTGTCAATACACCGCCGCGTCCTGTTTGCGAACCAACTAATAGACTCAGTGCATTAAATGGTGCATACCGAACAACAGCTACTGTTGTTTCTTGTTCATCGAAGCCACGAATTGCTGCTTCCGCTGCTTCCGCTGCAATTTGTACTGGATTATCCGTTACACTGGTAATATGACACTGCGTAGATGGGGTTCTTCTAGAACGCATTTTCTGCATCGACATCATCATTTCAACGACATTCATTTTTGAGACTACTTCAACAATTTTTGCTGGTGTCATTGCTGTTGTAAGTGGTATAATCGTGCCGCGAGATACATTCGGGTCACAAAGCATATTTGCTAACTTTGTTGAATCCATTTCCGCAACTTCCTCAGCCTTTGCTAAATTCAGCCCGTAGCTAGCAATGAAATGATCAATTAGATCAAACTCAGCTTGGCATTTCCCGTCCATTTCAACTACTTTACCTTGCTCAATCTTAATACTTGGTTTCGGATCATTCGGACTTTCCATCGCAATAAAGCCCTCTTCAATCCACTCTTTTACAAATCCATCACGATTGACCGGCTTTTGTTCTAAAATCTCAAATCGTTTTGATCTCATCTTTTGTACCCTCCCTTTTAAATATAAGAAGGACGGTCATTGACTGGCTCATCCCCTAGTGCTCCGAGTAGTTTTTGTCCTATTTCTCGTGCAGAAACAACTGCTTGACGGACAGCACCAGAATCTCCAGAAATCACAAGAATGCATTCATTAGAGAAACTAGTTCCATTTGCAGGTGATGAGAAGCCTAATACATCAATATTCGCCGATTTCACAGCAGTATCTGCCATCACAACACCAATTGCAGCGGGACCACCAACGATAAGCCCGAATGCTTTACCAACAGGTGCACCGAATGCTTTTTCTAAAGCAAAACTTGCTCTAGCTGTATACTGAAACTCTAAGTGTCCAGCTTCGTTTGCGTAAACATCGCCAAAAGTCCGATCTAATTCTTTTAGTGCAACTTCAACTGCACGTTTCACATCAGAAACATCGTTACCGCCAAAGATAATTAAAGAGCCGTGTCCTGCTCCACCCTTAGTGTCACGCGGCAATTCAATTTTGACAATTTCTGTATTCGTTGCCTTCACTGCTTCATCAGCTGCCATAATTTGTGGACCTGCACCTGTTCTAGCACCAAGAATTCCGATTGAGCGATAACTTTTCTCCAAATTCATCGCCTCGAGTAGCTGTGCATCCACATTAGCAATTACCAAACCAATTGTGTCGCCCATCCCAGTACCAACAAATTCCGTCAATGGACATGCTTTTCCAGTCATTTGCTTCACTCCCTTTTTTACATCCGATTCTTTGACTGTACTGACTACTTTCTTTAAAATTTCATCAATTAACTGTTCGTTATTATTCATCCTTAGTCACTCCAACTGGTAGTAGTTTTTCAACATCTGTGTGTGGACGTGGAATTACATGTGAACTGACAACAACGCCAACATTGCTAGCTGCGGCAACACCAGCTTCGGTTGAAGCTTTCACGGCCCCAACATCACCACGAACGATGACGGTTACTAAACCAGAACCAATTTTTTCATATCCAGTTAGTGTCACATTTGCCGATTTAGCCATCGCATCAGCGGCTTCAATTGCTGCCACCAGACCTTTTGTTTCAATTAAACCAAGAGCTTCTTGCATGAAAGAAAACCTCCTCAAAATTAATTAATCATCAAGCTACCTTGCCATTCCAGTATAGAAAAAAAAGACTACAAAAGATTGCTCTCTTGTAATCCAATCAATCAACTACTATTGATGAATAAATAACATGTTCTCATTCAATAAAAAGCAATAAACCCTTAGCAACACGCTAAAACAGTGATTCTAATACCAATTATTCTTATAGATTGTTGTCCTCATAATAACAATTACTTGCTCTCTTATTGACAACATAATGCAATAGGATTTATATCATGATATACTTCAATCGAGTAAGGTAGAAATCCTCTTTAGGCGCGTATACAAGTATGTTTAATTCACAACTTTCAATCAAAAGAAAGGATGCATGAAAATGTTACTTCAATCCAAACCGAATGAGTCCCTGGTACAAAAAGTGATGGATGAATTTTCAGCAGCTACCAATTTATGCTCAGTTGTTACCGACATAAATGGAAAAGAAATTTCACGAATGCGAAATTTCACACCATTTTGTCAAAAAATCAGATCAAACCCAAAATATCACTCACTTTGCCAAAAATGCGATATGTATGGCGGACTAGAAGCATCAAAGATAGGAAAACCGTTGATCTATAAATGTCATACTGGCCTAATCGATTTCTCAGTACCAGTCATTATCGAAAACCAACTTGTTGGGTTTCTACTCAGTGGACAAATCCGTGATGAAGAAGAATCTAGTGAAGTAAACGCGATTCAAACCCAATTAACAGATTGGAAAAATGATAAAGATTTGATGGCTGCTTATGAAGCAATCCCTTCGTTTCCAAAAAATAAAGTGACTTCAAGTGCAGAGCTACTTGCCATTATTTCAAATTACTATCTAGCCGCAAAGATTGAAACTGAGTTATCTGAAAATGCAGACGCATTTGTTGTACTAAAGAAAAATAAAGAAATCGAAGAAAATAGCGAAGTGAAGAAAGCAATTAAATATATTAAGAAGAATTTAAATCGCCCAATATCACTTGCAGAAGTGTCAAATCACGTCTATTTAAGTCCGTACTACTTTAGCAAACTGTTCAGAAAAGAAACAAATGTTAACTTTGTGAAATACGTGAATCACTTAAAACTAGAGTTAGCCAAAGAAATGTTGGCAAACCCAAGGCTCACCATTGATCATATTGCCAAAAATCTTGGCTACTCACAAACAAGCTATTTTTGTAAGCTATTCCGTGATGAGTATCAAATCACTCCTAAGGCTTATCGAGAGTCACAATTAACCAGTTCCTCAAAGAAAAAGATTTCACGTTTTGACATTTATTAACATTCGACTAAAGACTGGCGATTAACAATGAATCAAGATTCATTTAAAAGGAGTTGGATATTTTGGAAGCCCGAGATGATAAAAAGAGAATTATTCAAGAATACGTCCCTGGGAAGCAAATCACCTTGGCACATTTAGTCGCAAATCCAAGTACCGACCTGTGTGTAAAACTAGGTTTGGACAAGTGTGAAAATGCAATTGGGATATTAACAATTACGCCAAGTGAGGCTGCCATCATTGCTTGCGATATTGCAACAAAATCTGGCAATGTACAAATTGGATTTATCGACCGCTTCAGTGGGTCAGTTGTGATCACAGGCGATGTCTCATCCGTAGAAACTGCACTGCAACAAGTAACCTATCGCCTTGGGCAGATTCTCACATGTAGTGTGCCCACGCTAACAAGAAGTTGATACTATGAAGAAAATCATGTTGGTTGGATCAGTTGGTTGCGGAAAAACAACTTTCAGACAGAAGTCACAAAGTGCTACTATCCAATACCAAAAAACACAGGCGATCGAATACCATGACTCTATCATTGATACCCCCGGTGAGTTTACTCAAATGCGCCACTACCTTCATGCGCTCATTGTCACCGCTGCAGACGTTGACATCATAGGTCTGATGCAAAGTGCGACAGAACAAAAACAAATCTATCCTCATCTCTTTTCCAGCTACTTTACTAAACCCACAATTGGCATTATCACCAAAATCGACCTAGCAAAAACAGATGCTGACATCGCAACTGTTGAGAAAATGCTTCGTGCTGCTGGTGCCTCACTCATTTTCAAAGTCTCTTCCACATCTGGGGTGGGCATCACAGATTTAACAGACTATCTACAAAGTGATTCTTGAAGATCAATATTCACTCCCCAGATTATTTTTCAATCTTACTTAAATCAATTGTTGCTCTAGGACAATGTTTTTTCAGTTCCTTTTTAAATAACGCTTGATCTTTCCTTGCAGGAAGCGAGAATAGCTTTTTCGACCAATACGAACTGATTATTTCAATCCTTCTCATCGTCATTGCTGGAGAGCTAACTGGATTATAACTCACACGGACTTCTGAGATTGCTTCATATGGAATTCTCACTTTCTTAAATCCCATCACGTAGAATAGTTCTTTTTCTTCGAACAAATAGTAGTTTTTGATAGATGCGACAAGCATATAAAGTGTAATGATTGAACCAACCACAATCATAATCCAGAAACCCATCACATCTTCCTGAATTGAAAAATCAAAATCTGTCAAAAGAAAAATTGGAATGTAAATAATCACAATGATAAAAACTAAACCATAATTTGTTGCAGTTCGGATTCGCATTAATGCTCACCTACCTTTTTGTTTATGCTCTTTTGCACGCTAGCTTTTTATTTTGATTATACCATAATTTTCAAGCTTGCCATTCCTCTAATCATAAAAAAATGGTTTCAGTGGCTAAATCCATTGCACTTTCTTCTCTTCCTGCCAAAGTTTGTACAAATAATAAAGACCAACAAGCGCTGCTGCCGCAATGAGCCCCTCAACTGCTGCTATCATGATGATAACACCGAGAACACTACCTAGAATCATTAAAACTTTACCAATCGTTGATGAGATGGCTACATACGCATGAATACTATTGGTGAAAACCCAAACACCAAAACAGAAGAATAAAAGCGGGATCACCATCATGATTGCTATAATTCCTAAAATAAACATTGCCATAAAAATAAGCATTTTTCTCAATTGTGATCGCCTCAAATCAATGAAATAGTGTATATGATCAAGTTATTAGTGCCATTAATGATACATCATTTTCTTCAATAAAAGAATTGAAACGAATCTTGCCTTTATTTTCTAGTAGTATGATCTCAAAGTGAAAAGGCCAGTCACCCGTTCAGATTGAGGCTTGGCAATAAAACCATTATTCAAACACAATTTCCTTATCTTCAAGCTCCTTTGTTGACTTAAGGTCAGAAAAGTAC
>JAVBKE010000162.1:0-5018 GCA_031554185.1 Caryophanales bacterium | reverse complement strand
AGCGGTTAATGGAGTCTCTTGACGAGATCTTTGCAGAAAAATTAGATGAAAGCTACACGCAAGAGGCAGTCGAAAGCAAACTTTTTGGTATTGGTGCAGAAGCATACACAGCAGGTTCACATGAATTTTACATGGGATATGGGCTTTCTCGTGACAAATTGATTTGTCTTGACGCAGGACATTTCCATCCGACTGAAGTGATTTCTAACAAATTGTCTTCGCTTGCACTATTTAGTAAGGGGATCATGCTACATGTGAGTCGTCCTGTTCGTTGGGATAGCGACCATGTTGTCATCATGGATGACGAGCTGATTGAAATTGGTCGCGAGATTGTTCGTAATAATTTGATGTCAAAAACCAATATCGGCTTAGACTTCTTTGACGCAACCATTAACCGTGTCGCTGCATGGGTTGTTGGTACAAGAAATACACAAAAATCGCTACTCAAAGCAATGTTAGAACCAACGGATGAGCTTAAACAGATGGAACAGAGTAATGACTTTACATCACGTATTGTGCTAACAGAAGAATTAAAAGACTTCCCTTATGGTGATGTTTGGAACTACTTCTGTGAGATAAATGACGTGCCAGTTGGTCTTGACTGGCTTAAAGAAGTAAAAACTTATGAAGAAGACGTACTTTTAAAACGATAGGAGACCAGAGAAAATGAAAAACCAAATTGAGAATGCGTCTTTTATCCAAGAGATGATTGAAACAACTTCTAATCTATACCGCTTAGGCTGGGATGAGCGTAATGGCGGGAATATCAGTTATTTGTTACATGAAGATGAGCTAACGCCTTATCTTGACTTATCTAAGGTAAACCGAAATATCCCGATGGATTTTGACGGAACAGCCTTAATCGGTCAATACTTTCTGGTAACAGGATCGGGTAAGTTTTTTAAAAATGTTAAAAAGGACCCTAGTGTCAATCTTGGTATTATCCGTGTTGCTGATAATGGGACTAGTGTGGATGTTTTGTGGGGGTACTCAGATGGCGGTTTGCCAACTAGTGAGCTACCATCACATTTGATGAACCATATTGCCAGACTGTCAGTCAATCCAAATCATCGTGTCGTAATGCATTGCCATGCTACTCATTTACTGGCGATGACTTTTACACATGACTTAGATGAGTGTGCTTTCACGCGGACACTTTGGCAAATGTGTACCGAATGCCTCGTTGTTTTCCCTGATGGCATTGGCATTGTGCCTTGGCTAGTTCCAGGGACGAATGAGATTGGCATCGCCACTTCTGAAAAAATGAAAGAATCACGCCTCGTCATCTGGCCCCATCACGGCATTTATGGGTCAGGTGAAACGATGGATGAGACATTTGGATTAATTGAAACAGCTGAAAAGTCAGCGCAAGTTTATACGATTGTTTGCGCGCAAGGACCCATTAAACAAACAATTAGCGATGGTCAGCTGAAGCAATTAGCAGATCGCTTTGACGTGATTCCTAGAGAAGGCTATTTAAAACTGTAGGAGGAATGAAGTATGGAACGCATTGGGGCAATCATGTATTTATACCCCGGTCATCAGGATGAGTATCAGAAACGTCATGATGAACTTTGGCCAGAATTAGAACAGGCACTGAAAGCACATGGTGCATCGAATTATTCTATTTTCTTAGATCCAGATACAGATAGTTTATTTGCTTATCTTGAGGTAGAAGACAAGGCTAGTTATGACAAAATTGCAGAAACAGTGATTTGTAAAAAGTGGTGGGCGTATATGGCGCCAATCATGAAATCAAATGAGGATAATAGTCCTGTTTCGAAGGGATTACGACCAGTATTCTATTTAGCATAAAAGTTAAGTGGGCACGCTAACAAAGGAGTGCCCACCAAACTAAAATTGATAATAAATCTAATTTAAAAGGGAGAGATTGCAAATGGTTAGTCGGATGATTTTGAATGAAACTTCTTATTTTGGTAAGGGGGCGATTGGAGAAATTGCTGGTGAGGTGACAAGACGTGGCTACAATAAAGGGCTTGTTGTCACTGATAAAGGGCTTGTTGACTGCGGTGTTGCCAAAAAGATCACTGATATTCTGGATGCTAACAAACTTACTTATGATGTTTTTGATGGCATCAAGCCAAACCCGACAATTGCTGTCGTGACCGAAGGCGTGAAAGTGCTTAAAAATTCAGGAGCCGACTATATTTTGGCTGTAGGTGGCGGTTCACCAATTGACACAGCGAAAGCAATGGGGATTATCACAACAAATCCTGAATTTGCAGATGTGGTGAGTCTAGAGGGTGAAGCACAGACGAAAAATCCGAGCTTACCGATTCTAGCTGTTCCGACAACATCTGGTACAGCGGCAGAAGTGACGATTAATTACGTGATAACAGATGAGCATCATAACCGTAAATTTGTTTGTGTTGATCCGCATGATATTCCAGTTTGTTCATTTGTTGATAGCGAGATGATGATGGGAATGCCGAAGGCGCTTTGTGCATCAACTGGCATGGACGCATTAACACATGCAATTGAAGGCTTTATCACAAAAGGGGCTTGGGAATTGACAGATACGCTTCATTTGAAAGCAATTGAAGTGATTAGTCATGCTCTACCAGCTTCAGTGAATGGAGATTTGGAAGCACGTGAAAAAATGGCACTGGGTCAATATATGGCAGGAATGGGGTTCTCAAATGTAGGGCTTGGGCTTGTACACGGAATGGCGCATCCGCTGAGCGCCTGGTATGATGTACCTCATGGTGTGGCTTGTGCATCACTATTACCGATTGTGATGGATTTTAATAAGGATTACACGGGTGAGAAGTATCGCGAGATTGCTCGTGTAATGGGTGTTCCAAATGCAGCGACACTAACAATTGAAGAAGTTCGTGTAAAGGCAGTAGAAGCCGTACGGGAACTTGGAAAAGCTGTTGGGATCCCGCAGAATATTTCCGAACTTGGTGTGAAAGAAGCGGATTTAGCAGCGATTGCGAAGGATGCAATGGCCGATGTTTGTACTGGCGGAAATCCTCGTGAAGTGAGTGTGGATGATATTTTGACTGTTTATACGGCAATGCTGTAATTAATATTGAACAGACTTTTAAAGCTCAACTCTTGACATCGGGTTGAGCTTTTTTCTTGAATTTTTCATATCTTTGTCTGGAGATTTAGCATTTTGACTTGTATTCTATCTTGATAGTCTTTAAAATGTAATAGAGTGGTAAAAAAATGGGTGATTTGCTTATTTTTATTATTTATATTTTTTAAGGAGAGATACAGTGGATATTGAGGTTTATAGAAAAAAAGAATTCATGGGGATGGCTGGGAAAATTGATTTATACGTAAATGGTGAGCAACTAACTAAAATTAAAAGAGATCAAGCATATTCCTTTCAAGTGAATAGTTCCGCTGTTCTGCAAGCTAAATCATCAAGACTAAGGAGTAATTTGCTAGAAATCAATCTCGAAGAGGAGTTCGTTTTTGTAGAGTTGACACATAACCGGCTATATAGTTGGACTTGGTTTTCTGGAGGGATTTTAACGATTTTCGGGATATTAGGATCAGGTACTAACTTACCGCTGCTAATTATCGGGCTTCTTTTGTTGATTTCATCAATGGTGTTTGAGAAGAATGCTTACATTTTAAAAGTAATAACTGATTTATAAACTTATAGAACTTATGGGTTTTTAAAACAAAATTTGATTTGGATGAAAAATTGAACGAACTGGGCAATGAAGGTTGGAAACTTGTAGGTTGCTTACATCCGTATCGGGCTGGTCGATGTCAGCTGAACTGTTCGCAACGTTTAAACGAAAAAGAGAGTAATTTTATGTTGAAATTATGGTTCAACTAAGAGCAGAAAGGTGAAAATGGCGGTTGCTTTTTTGCAACTGTTTTTTACTACCCAGCGGAGAGCGATAGTTCAATAACAGCATCTTTAAGTGGGGCGGTGCCGATAACTGAATGTTAATATGGGGTAACAAACTTGTGATTCATTAAGACTATCAAAGTTTGCAATTTTATGATAATGTGGGACAGTAAAAATTATGAATGAAAGAGATGATTGGATTGTCACAAAAGAATGATAAACTCAAGGTGAAATATCTGCCAATAGGATTGGCAGTTGGAGTTGCATTGGGTGCGATATTTGAAACTTTTTCAATTGGAATATCATTAGGGACTTTATTTGGAATACTTGTTGATATTTTGCTTTCATTTAGATATAAAAAGTAGCTTGGAATACCCACTTTAAGTCACATAAATAGGGAGAAAATCCCTTAACTGTGCGTAGATTTTATTTGGGATTATCCGATCAGGCAGTTCTATTTTTTGAGTCTTTACCGAAGTGCTTTCCGCAGCTATTCACTCACCAGCAGGTTAAACAAACTCTAAAAAGAATGAAACTTTTTGTGATTTTAACCGTGCAATTATCAAATATTTGGGAGTTCTTAACGATCATGGCATGAGAATTTTTTCAGAATATAAAAATTAAAGTGAGGCCATCGTTTTAAGGCGGTTAGGAAGTTTAGGGAATATTGCTATTCACCTCAAGGAAATGCTGCATATGAAAGAGAAAATTTGTGTTATGATTTTCCTACTAACAATGGGAAGTAATTCTTGATGTATGCGCTCCTCCACATACAAAACTTTTTAATGATTATTCAAAAGAACGAATATATTTTTGTTGGCCTAATATTAAAGTGATGATAGGATGAGAAAATATTAGTTGGTCATATCGGTAAGCATTTGTAATTAAGTTTGAGATGAGAACACGATAAGTGGCAGTTAAAAATCCATTATAAAGAAGTTTTCTATAAAGATAAAAATTGGAGTCAACTTAAATTAACAAGGCGATAAACCCCATCAAATCGGAGTTTATCGCCTTGTTTCATTATTCCCACTCGATTGTTGCAGGCGGCTTAGAAGTAATATCATATACAATTCGGTTCACATTCTGCACTTCATTAACAATCCGCACAGAAACTTTCTCTAGCACATCATATGGAATACGAGACCAGTCTGCTGTCATCGCGTCAACGCTACTCACAGCG
>JAVBKE010000116.1:0-3310 GCA_031554185.1 Caryophanales bacterium | reverse complement strand
ACCGGTTTCTTTTCAGGTTTATTCAATTAGCCAGAGTGACGATCACAAATTATGTTCTGCACTGAAACCATTTAGTGCAGAATTTTTTAATTTACGAATCATGTCGGTTTTTCAATTGAAATGTTAAAATGATAGATCTAGATTACGAATATGTCACAAATTAATTACATTCAAGTAAATTTGCTCTTTTTAATGTTTTTGTGTGATAAAGTACAAGTATATAAATTTTACAATCCTGAGGTATGTCATTGATGAAGTTAGCCACGAGAAAATACACAAAGAAAATTTTTCAAGTTGTTTTAATCCTATTATTCTTTGGTTTATTTATCACTAGCTATTCAGTAAATGCAAAGAACGATGTTGCGTTTGCGGAAGTATATCACGTGTATGTTGATGGTGAGTACATAGGGACCGTCGATGATAAAGATGTGGTTGATGATGTCGTTACAAATAAGGAAGCAGAATTTAAGGCTGAAGATCCTGACATCACGGGGATGGTCAGTAATGATATAGAGCTTGTCAGTGAGTATGTGTTTGAAAAACCAGCAACGGATTCAGACAGCAATATTGAGCAACAATTAAATGAAATGATTACAGTGAAAGCTTCTGTTCCTGCTATTACGATTAATGGTGAGCCAAAGTATCTGTTTAATACAAGAGATGAAGCAGAGCAGACGCTTGAAATTGTTGCAAATCAGTACACTGGTGGGGAAGCGTTGCCGCCAGATGGACAGTCTACTGAAGAACTTGTATCCAGTTTGCAAGTTGGGGAATCAAAGATTACAAATGTATCTTTTGATCAAGATGTACAAGTAGAAACTGTCTTTTTGGAGCCAACGAAGATATTTACAGTGGACGAAGCTGTTCAGTCATTGAGTGGAGTCGATTCGCCGACTGAGCTTTACACTGTCAAAGAGGGTGAAGATTTCTCAGAGATTGCCTTGAAATTTGGCTTGTCAGATGAGGATTTATTAGCCGTTAATCCAGGATTGGTGAAAGAACAATTGACTGCTGGGCAACAGATTTCCATATATACAAAATCGAATCCAGTTCAGGTCAATGTTGAGCGTGTGACAAAGAAGCAAGAAATGGTCCCTTTTTCTCAAACGAATGTAGAAGACCCAATGATGATTAAAGGACAAATTGCAGATGTGCAGTTTGGTGTTGATGGCAGTAAGGAAGTTGTTGAAAAATCAACTATTATTAATGGGCAAACGGTAACGACTGAGCCAATTTTGGAAACAATGATTGTTTCCCCAATTGATCAGATTACTAAGACCGGGACATTGGTTTTACCTGATGTCGGTACAGGTCAATTTCTCTGGCCAACAAATGGCGGTTATGTTTCAAGTGTGCAAGGGCAACGTTGGGGTGCAGCCCATAAGGGGATTGATATTGCTAGACCTTCAAATTATAATATTAAGGCTTCAGATACTGGTGTCGTTAAGTATGCTGGCTGGTCTGATTCGGGTTATGGAAATATGGTTGAAATTGATCACCAAAATGGCTTTTCAACGCTGTATGGACATCTTGATTCAGTGAATGTACAGGTGGGGCAAGTAGTACAAAAAGGTGTTGTGATAGGGCTTATGGGCAATACTGGTGATTCAACTGGCACGCATTTGCATTTTGAGTTGCATAAAAACGGTGAGGTTGTTAATCCGCTTGATTATGTGCCTAGATAATTGGTTTCTTAAAAAACAAAGTGAAATGCACTTCTCTAATCTAGGGAAGTGTATTTTTGTATCGAATATCTGTATAGTATGATGATTATCATTAATTAAAGAATCCCAGAGCCAATTATTGACTGGCTTCTGGGATTGAAATTGAAATTTATTTTGTTTTAACGATTCGGTCACGTCCGCCCATATAAGAACGAAGTACTTCTGGTATAATGACACTGCCATCGTCTTGTTGGTAGTTTTCTAAGATGGCCGCAACTGTTCGACCAATGGCTAAACCTGAACCGTTTAGTGTATGCACATGTTCTGGTTTGCCATTTAGTTCACGACGGAATCGAATATTTGCACGTCTAGCTTGGAAATCTTCAAAGTTACTGCAAGATGAAATTTCTCGGTAGACACCATAGCTTGGAATCCAAACTTCAATATCGTATTTCTTGGCAGCTGTGAAGCCTAAATCAGCTGTACACATCTTTAATACTTGATAAGGAAGGCCAAGCAGTTGTAGAACTTTTTCAGCATCTGCTGTTAGCTTTTCTAGCTCATCATAAGAGTCTTCTGGTTTGACAAATTTCACGAGCTCAACTTTGTTAAATTGGTGCTGACGGATTAATCCTCTTGTGTCACGACCTGCTGATCCTGCTTCTGAACGGAAGCAAGTGCTGTAGGCAGCATAACGAATCGGTAATTGGTCACCAGTGATAATTTCATCGCGATGAATATTTGTAACTGGAACTTCTGATGTTGGTACTAGGAAGTAATCAGCGTCTGCTAATTTGAATGCATCTTCTTCAAATTTCGGTAATTGTCCTGTGCCAGTCATACTAGCACGGTTGACGATATACGGTGGTAGTATTTCTGTGTAGCCGTGTTCTTCTGTATGCAGATCAAGCATGAAACTCATTAGGGCACGTTCTAATCTGGCACCCAGCCCTTTATAAAAGACAAAACGGCTACCAGTGACTTTACTAGCTGTTTCAAAATCAAGGATGTCTAATTCTTCTGCTATTTCCCAGTGTGGCTTCGGTTCGTAAGAGTGGTATGTAGGCAACTCTCCCCACTCACGAATGACGACATTATCATCTTCAGAAGCACCAATAGGAACGCTTTCATGCGGAATATTTGGTAACCCCATCATCACTTCTGTCAGCTGAGTTTCAATTTGAGTGAGTTCTTGGTCAAGTACTTTGATTTGATCACTCACAATTTTCATTTCAGCAATTGTTTCATTGGCGTCCTTTTTTTCGCGTTTGAGGCTTGCGATTTGGTTAGAGGCTTCATATCGCTTGCTCTTTAACTGTTCAACTTCGGTGATTAGCTCTCTACGGCGTGTGTCCAGTGCCATGAATTGATCTAACCCAGATAAATCTTCACCACGATGCTTTAACTTCTCTAATACGTCATCAAAGTTTTCTTTTACAAATTTTAAATCCAACATGTTGCCCTCATCCTTCCTGTTAAAAAAATAAATAAAAAAAACGCCCCTCGAAAGGGACGAGTATATACCCGCGATTACCACCCTAATTACAAACAGTAAAATAGCTTATCTTCTCATCAAATAACGACCATAGTAGCCGGAAACCATTACGCATCTACGCCTTATTGGCATGAGACTTCCTGATTTCACT
>JAVBKE010000131.1:0-16664 GCA_031554185.1 Caryophanales bacterium | reverse complement strand
TCTATTGGATATTTTATACTTTCATATACTATTAGAGCATAAAATACAATTTGCAACAACACTTTTTTCCTAAAGCACTAATCAATCATCCGATTAAGTCATATTTAATCAAGAGACTGATATTGCAGTTAGCTTACTCATCACTTCGGCCATCTTTTCATCTTTTATTAGGGATTCTATAAAATTATCACCAATACCATTTGATCACAATTTTGCGTTTTACATAATCCATTTTCGTAACTTACCCTGATACTTATTTACTGTATTGAAAATTGGAGAATTCTTTTCTAAATTGTTCACGGAAGAAATGATCAAGTTCCGCGCGCCACTTATGCCAGGCATGGAGATTTACCAAACAAGGGCCAGTTTTAAAAAATGGAAGAACTAGGATAGCTACAAAAACATCAAAAGAAGACAGAACTATTTCGTCTTTTTATTTTATTTGAAAAAGGTTTTGAAATTTAGTCCTAAGGATTCTTTTTTTTATATTAGCACTGTAGGCTTAATAAATGCTGTTAATTTCTTTCATTTTTATATCAAAACTATTCAAAGAAAAGAAGCTACTCTTTTAGCTCAATTCCAAAAACCCAAAGACTATCTTTAAAATCAATATACACATTTACATCATTACTGACCCTCATTCCTAGGAAGGCTTCACTTACTGGTAGTTTTTATCTATTAGTTTCATAAGCTCAGCAGTGTTTGATTGGTTATTAAATTTTCTACTGGCAAATCATTATTTAATAACTCATCAGCCTCACTATAAATCCTTTTATAGATGATTACATCATATAATACAATTTATTACAATGGTTTTCTTGAAATATTCAAAATAATTTCTTAGATTTTTCAATATAGTTTTTAACATATAGTTTTAATTGACATTCCATCAATTTTATACGGTTGACAGATATTGCTCACAAGATCAGACTTGTTCTCAGGCCAACAATCATTAGCCATGACAAATTGAGAAAAGCTCGCCAGATCATCTACTCTTCTAGAGTAAATGCGGCGAGCTTTTCTATAAATATTAAGGAGCAACACTCTATTTTAGAAATCCTTTACACCACGCATCAAAGCATCAATTCATTACCACTATCATCGAAAAAGTACAAACAACGCACAGAGACTTTTTTACCAGTAATTTGTTCAATCGCCTTTGTGTATAGCTCAATTTGTTTCTGATAACGTTGCTGTAGCATTGGCCGCATTTCTGCAAAACTAGTTTTGATCCGGTCTGTTTTGTAGTCAACGATGACAATTTCGTCATTCTCATCTAGGAACATACAATCGATGACACCTTGCACAAGAATATCCTCATTATCACCTTGCCAGTTCGGATAGACTTCGGCAGCTGGAATCATCAGAGAAAATGGCATCTCACGCCATGATTGACTAGCAGCAAGCACTCGCTGCCCAATTGCCGATTGGTAGAATCCAAGCACCTGTTTACGATTAATGACTTTCCTCTGCATCTCGGTAATCAATTCATTTTGAACAAGCCTATCCAACGTGTGCGTAATCGTTTCAAAATGAATGTCTCCCGCTAGATCAACATGTTCCATCACTAGATGCATTAATGTGCCTCGTTCAGCAGGTGTAATCATATGTTCTTGTAAAAAACTTGGTCGTGGCAGGCTTGATTGACGTTCTGAATGGCCCTGAAACGCTACTTGTTGTTCGTCACTATCTGAGTCTAAATGCGCTATATCGTCATTACTTTCCATGAGCACATCAAAACTAAGTTGGAAAATATCCTCTTCTGCTTCCGCTTCGACATTGGATTGCTCAGATAGATGATCGTCCAAAGCGGCAAATGCCTCATTAGGTCCTGAAAATACACCCTTACCCTCGACAAGCTCATTTGTTTCCGGCAATAAATCTTCTGCTGCTAACTCATCTGCTTCTTGACTCATTCGTTTAATCTCAGTGACGGATTGCTTTGCCTTAAACCTGGTCGCCGCTTCTGATTCATATCGCCAGTCCATCTGCTCCACCACTTGATCATGATAGTCTGAACGCTGATTGACTTTTTCAAAATGACGAATCCCTTCCAGCAAATCATCATTTCTACTTTCTTCTTCTGGCAAAGGACGATCTATTTCATTCATTTTCCGATGAATCAGTCGCCATTTTGATGCATGATCCGTAATCCCCTTGACCTGCTTTCCATCAAAGTAGTTATCCTGAAAGCCCTCCTGCAACAATTTCTCTGCATCATGATGTTGAACGAGTGAAGAGCCAATCCAATCTAGATACCGTGCTGCATTTGCTCTTGTACTCCCAGACAGGAGCCAGTCTCGATTATGCTGATGAATTGCCCATCGCTGTACATTTTTCTCCAAATTTTTCACTGTTGCAAAGAGGAGTAATCGCTCTTTTGCCCTTGTCATCGCGACATAAAGCACTCGCATTTCTTCGGAGATTGACTCTAGCTGTTTTTTATTGAGCAAGGCACTTCTAAGCAATGAATCACGCATAATTCGTTTTTCCGTATCTACATATTTCAAGGCAACACCGAAGTCTTTGTCAATCAGGTATTGGCTACGCAAATCGACTTTATTAAACCCACGTGCCAATCCGCCAAGCAAAACAACAGGGAATTCAAGTCCCTTACTGGCGTGGATTGACATCATCCGCACCACATTTTCTTGTTCCCCAATACTTGAAACTTCCCCCAGATCATCGCCCCGCTCACGCAAGCGATCAATAAAACGGAGAAAACGGAAAATTCCTCTGAACGCGCTATTTTCAAACTCTTTGGCTCGATCGTACAGGCCAAGTAAATTCGCCTGTCGCTGTTTTCCTCTTGCTAACCCGACCACAAAGTCCAAATAATTTGTCTCACGATAAATCGTCCAGACTAGTGTTGCGACCGAATCGTGCTTGGCATCATTATTCCATTTTTCGAGCCGCGAGAGGAAGTGTGCCAACTTCACTTCCAGCGTGCGGTCACCGTCACTACTCTTAGCGCGGCTTTTTACCGCTTCATAGAATGGCGCCTTTGGCAACGCTAACCTGATTTCTGCAAGCTGATTCGTTGTTAACCCAACCAGTGGCGAGCGTAAAACCGCTGCTAGTGGAATATCCTGGTACGGATTGTCGATTACTTTTAACAAACTGAGCATCACACTCACTTCCGTTGTCTCAAAGTATCCCTCTTTCATTTCAGCATAAATCGGTACGCCTAAACGTGTAAACGCCTCGACGCAGTCCGCATACCAAGTTTTCGAACGATACAGAATAACAATGTCGCGAAATTCAAGTGCTCGATAGCCCTTTTTTCGCAAATCATATACTTCCGTCCCTTCTGCCATTAGTTTCAGCACCGCCTGTGCCATTTCTTGTGCCTCAAAACGAGCCGCGGTCAGTTCCTCTTCTTCATTATCCACCTGTTCTAGCGCCGCCATGAACTCATCATTCGTCTCTTTCTTCTCAAACTCAACCGCTATTTGACTCTGATCAAGTAAATGCAATTCAATCGGACAGCTGGCCCCATCATCGGGAAAATCTGCCCCCTGCTTCAGACTGGCGTCTTGATCATACTGAATCTCACCAATTCGTTCACTCATTAATCGCTTGAAAATATAATTAACACCATCGACAACTTCACTCCGGCTCCGAAAGTTCTGATTTAAATCGATTACAAGTCCCGTGTCACTAGGGATAAACGTAAACTGCTGATATTTTGCCGTAAACAAAGTCGGATCTGCTAAGCGGAAGCGATAAATCGACTGCTTCACATCCCCTACCATAAATAAATTGCCATTCATTTCGGTTGGTCTTTTAATACATTGCAAAATCATTTCCTGCACATTATTAGTATCCTGGTACTCATCAACGAGTACCTCGACAAAACGCGCCTGATATTCCTTTGCAATATCTGATGGCACAATAACACCATCAGCTTCAGTCGTCAGAATAGCCAAAGCCAAATGTTCTAGATCATTAAAATCAACTAAGTTCTTATCTTTTTTTAATTTTGTAAAAATCAGATGAAGTTCACTCACTAGTTCTGCCAGCTTCGCCACGACTGGTGCCATCTGCACAAGATCCTGCAAATAATGCTCTGGAGAACGAGCAAAATAGCGATCCACAACAGTATTTAATTGCTCTCGCGCATTTGATCTTAAATCAGCGACACGTGTTTTCAATGCAGGATCACATGAACCTGTCATAATCGACGGTGCGCGTCGGAAAACTGATTGTCCGATCAGCTTGCGTGCTGATTCCCAATCGGAGTGGAGCAGACCTTGAATCTCACGAACAGCACTGATATCTTGCTCAAGCGTATCAATTAGCAGCAATGGTCCATTCGGTTGCAAACATAGACGTTTCCCATATCCAAGACGCTCAATCACACCTGTTAAAACGAAATCAACCTCTTCCACAATCAGCGGATATACAGCTAAATCGGCTAACTGGCCACTAGCAGCTTCACGATAGGGCGCATCCATTTGCGTGAGCCAAGTAACCGGATCAGGGTGAGAAAGGGAAGCGCCAAGCATATTCGTGAGTACACGTGTTAATTCAAAATCACTGCGATCATTCGAAAACGTGTTGACTACTCGTAGGAATACCTCATTATCCTCTTTCCCATACTCACGCTCGAGCAAAGTCTCAATCGCTTCATCGAGCAGCAATGAGCGCTCAGTATCATTAGCAATTCGGAATCCAGGATCAATATCAATTTGATAAAAATGACTCCGAATCACCTCGATACAAAACGAATGAATCGTTGAAATATGTGCTTTATTCATCAGACTAAATTGACGGCGTAAATGCGTTGATGTTGGATTCTTCTCAAGCTCTGCTTCTAGTGCCATCCCAACCCGCTCACGCATTTCCGCTGCTGCAGCATTGGTAAATGTCATCACTAAGAGCCGATCAATATCGATTAGCGCTTCGGCATGATCATCAAGCATACCGACTTGGTCATTGATAGTTTCTTCTATTATAGGAGACTGCTCGCAACTCTTGGCTGCTTCAGCTGACTCATTTACTGGTTCATCAAATAACAATGAATCAAAATCAAATGTCGCTTGCATGTCCACTTCTGCCGGACTCGCGTTAGTCGCATCGGTAACATTTCTTCCCTCAAAAATGGCAGTAGCGCGCTCATCACTTGAAGTTTTATCCGCCTCGATACTGGTCGTTGCCACACTAGACCCATTTGCCACCTGCGCAGCATGCTTACTGGCTAAATGATTCCTATTTCGATTCAAGACTTTCTCAATGATCCGCTGAACAAGCACAGCAGTCTTACCACTACCAGCGGCAGCAGCGACCAACATATCTGATCCCGATGCATGAATCGCTTGCCATTGCGCGTCGGTCCATTGTGCATTTATATCTTTTACGGGAATTTCATTTATATTATTCATAAGGATCCTCTTTACTCGTTAATCTTGGCGGGTGTCCCTTGAAATGATTTCTGGCGGGCACACTAATAACCTGAAAAAACCATTATCACACTGAAATATTTTTAAAAATCGCTTGCAATCGGTTGTCAAAACTATTCAATCATTGCGATCTTAGATTCCTCTGCAATCTTCTCAACGGCTTTTTCTAATGTCATTGGTTCTAGCTCTCGGAAACGATTTTCTGGCAGTGTGCGGTCAAACTGACAGATCGTCTTATAATCACAATAGGTGCAACTGTTCCGCTTCTTCACCTGGAAAGGACTAATCTCCGTATTCCCAGCGAGAATTTGGTTCCCACTCTGCTGATAGATGTTCTCTGTATGATGCATCAGTAGCGCTAATTGTTCACCACTAGCTACTTTCGAGTAATTACCAAAACCACCATCCTTCTTCAATGAGACAGGAAGAATATCAGAGTGCAGTTGTTCGTTCAATCCAGTATCCATTTTTTGTAGCACTTCAAAATCACTTAATAGTAACCCGCTCATCTTGAAATCCTTCATCCAAGTTCTTTCTAATTCATGCTGTTCAAGAGGTATACTTTGCTCCTGAATCATGGGATTATGCATATGAAAATAAAGTCCGCCTGCTGGCTTCATCCCTGGCATCACTAACTTGTCGGAATGTTTTACTGCGACGCCTAGGTAGGTCAACAACTGCATTGATATCCCTGCATAAATTTCCGAATAATTCAGCGCCATGCCTCTCGACTTATAATCAATCACACTCAGATAATCCTGACCAGTCTGCTCATCTGCCAGCCAATCTACTCGGTCGATCCGCCCATTCAATTCCATACGCTTTCCATTCTCCAAAGGAATGATCATTGGTGGAATTGCAGCATCCGCTGTCCCAAACGGAATTTCAAATCCCACAGGAGTGAACTCACTCTGCCTTGATTGGCGACTAATGGCAACGGTCGTTTTCTTAATCACCTCTGTAAATTTGTACTTCAAAAAGCGCATCCGCTCTGAGGAAAATAGCAATTCATTATTGAAGAATGGCGCAATTTTGTCTGCTGCCTTCTCGGCCAATGCCTCACAATGTTCATGACTAAGATCGTTCCAAGATAAATAATTAGCAGTCAACTCATCTGCAACTGTTTTGATCGACTCATGAAAGAAACTACCTAGTTGCGGTGAATCAAATTGATAAACTGGTCGTTCTTTTAAGCGAAGTCCGTATCTTGAGAAATAAGAAAAGGGGCAACGATTAAACATTTCAATTTGCGATACAGAACCACTAATTTTCTGTGGATACATCTGTTCAACCGTAGATGGTGATAGTGATTCAGCTAGGTTTTGGTGAAATAAACTAGAGAGCACAAACACTGCTGCATCTTTTTTATTCGTATCATTCATGTAGTGATTATAGACATCCCACCATATTGGCGAGATCGACTGATTTTCTTTGGCAACTAATAATTGTTTGGTCAAGTATTTCAATGTCGCATTCGTTTGAGTTATCGTGACAAGCTGCGCCAAATCCGAGCGATCGACAAAATCAGTTGACACATATCGCGCTTCAACTTGCGGGAACATGTCTTGTAGCCGTTTGATATAACTAGACGGTAACAGACTTTTCCCTTCATCATCTGCAATGGGATAGCTGAAATAGGTGTGCACTCTTGCTAGTGTAAACGCCATATAGGCAACAAAATCTTCATCATACAATTGAACCTCTGCACTTGGTGCAAGGCGAACCCCTGCTTGAGCAATTTTGGCACGGTCCTCTTCTGTCAGCACACCAGCATCACTCATGCGTTTCGGGAGAACCCCTTCATTTAGGCCAATGATAAAGGAAAACTGTACGTTTTGCGGTTTCGATGAATCGAGGCTACCAACAATGACTTGATCCAGTGATGGTGGCAAGTGTGAGAATTTCAAGGCATCCAAACCACTTTCGACCATCTTTTTAAACGTTGAAAAATGTAGTTTCTCATCACCACAAATTTCAACTATCTGATCAAAAAGACCCATTAAACCGCTCCATGCCTGTTTATGCTCTCTGGCACGCTCTAAATTTCCTTCTGCCTCATCATGAGCAATCGCTTGGTCTAGCTGCCAATCGATCTGACAATCCATTAGTAATTGATAAACGGCCGTAACAAAATCCGCTGTTGTCGTTGCCGTTTTAATGGCCTGAACCATCTTCTCTAGCGGTGTATAAATCGATCGGCGAAGCTGATTCAATTCATTTTGAAGGGCCAATTCCTCATCCGTTTGAACGGATTGCTCGAGTTCCATCATCTTTTGGAATTTAAAAGTCCATTCATTTCCCCACTGCTTGCCACGAATTCCGCGCGACAACACATAATTTTCTAGACGCGCAACGCCCTCACGGTATGCACCAAGGTGACTGATTTCACCTGCAAACAAATCCGTTTTTAGTGCCCGAAACATTGGATCAAAAGCAAAATCAGTTTCAATGATCTCAATGACCGCCCGCACAAACTCAATTAAAGGATGATGATTCATCGGCCATTTCTGATCAATAAAGAAAGGAATTTGATAATCCGTAAAAACAGTATGGATCAGCGAACTATAGGCATCACTATTTCGCATTAATACTACGATATCTCGGTAACGATGACCATCCCGTACCAATTTCAAAATTTGTTGCGCAACCGTTTCGATCTCGCCTCGGCGAGAATGGGCTGCCGTAACAGTTAGCGCTGGCTTCCCTGCAAACTTCTCAGCTGGTCTCTTAGTGAAATAACGCTCCAAATGGCGTAAACTCGGATTATCCATTGATCGCCGAAGTTCAGCGATCAGCACATCAGGTGCCACTTCAATTTGATGCGATTTTGCGAGCTCAAAAATCTGATAATAGGTATCACCTGTCATCCGAAAGAACTGATACGGTTCTGGACTTACCTTCTTGTAAGCACTGTCTAGCGTCAGTGCTACCGTTACCTGCTCGCAATGCAATAACAACTGCTCGAGTATATTCTTTTCCAGTGGTGTAAAACCATGAAACCCATCAATATAAATGGTGGCCCCACGCAAATAGCGTGACTGAGGAATCTTTTCTGCTAGCAAGCGAAAATGATCCTCTGCGTCTAAATAACGCCCAGCTAACCTCATTGAGTACGTTTCATAAATCTCCGACATATCCCCGAGTTTTGCGCGTAAAGTCGATGTTGTTTCGTTCAAAGACAACATCGACAACTCATCATGGGTGATATCATAGCGTTTATATTCTGTAAATAACTGCTCAAGCTTGTCGATAAAACCCGTTTTATCAGCAGCATTTTTATAAATCTGAAGTTGTTCTTTCTTTTCGTCCAAAATCCGTCTCAGCATCATATGCGTTCCAACTTTGTTGATATGCGTCCGCGTGACTCCGCCTGTTTCCCCGAGTATTAACCAAGCAAGCCGCGAAAAACTATACACTTGCGCACGCATCATCCCTTTTAAACCAGCGTCTACCAACAATTGACTTTCCGCTTGGAACGACATTTGATCTGGCACAATATAAATAATCGGACACCCCAGCGGTGCCGATTTCAATTCTGTTTTAATCTCTTCCATTATCCGAAACGTCTTACCTGCGCCGGTTCTTCCCAAGTAGAACTGTAATCCCATTCCGCTTAAAATCCTTTCGAAATTTTCCTATTCATTACTACTATTATAACAGACTATTGGTGAATTTGATCACATTCTAATAGTCAGAATATTTTTCCATTACCAAACAAAATAGAACTGGTCACTCCAAAAGCTATGAGAGGTGCAAGTTCCAAGTAAACATTATTTTTGATAAAAAACGCCTCGTTTCTTTCCCTTTCCTTGTAAGAAACGAGGACAAAAATCTAGCGATCTTATCAATTCCTATCTTTGTAATTCCGGCACCCTCTCTTTTTCTGCGACCCACACGGTCATATCGGGCAAAATGTAGCTCAAATCCGATGAAGTGCAGAATAAAATGATGACAACACTCATTCTGCTACTTCAAAAAGGGTGATGAATAGATCGGTATTGACACGGCTATTACCATGTGGTGTACACTAGAAAAGGAAGATGGTTCTAGTAAACGCATGAACTAGTGAACACTGCCGTGCAATCTTCTCAGGGGAGACAGTGAATATGACAAAAATTGACTACAAAAAAACATACAAAGATTTATACCTTCCAAAAACCACACCGATTTTAATCGATGTACCAGAAATACCTTTTTTTCAGATCAAGGGTGAGGGTTCACCGGATCATGAAGATTTTCAACTGTCTGTAGGAGCCCTTTACGCTCTCAGCTACAGCGTAAAAATGTCCTACAAGAAAGAACCCGTTCCGAGCGGATACTATGAGTACACCGTATTTCCGCTCGAAGGCATCTGGGATCTGCTTGACTATTCAAAACCAAGCACAGATCGAGACAATTTCAAGTACACATTGATGATCCGCCAGCCATCGTTTTTAACGAATGAACTTACGACAAGATTCGTCAATGAGACAATGGTAAAAAAGAAAAACCCAAAGCTAGCAAATGTGACGCTTACAACGCTCAATGAAGGTTTATGTGCACAAATGATGCATATCGGTCCCTACCGCAACGAACCAGCAAGCTTTGCACGAATGGAAACATTTTGTGAGGAAAACGGTTATGAGCGTGCAGAGAAAACCCACCGTGAAATTTACCTGTCTGATCCAAGAAAAATAGCTGAAGATAGAATGAAAACCGTGCTTCGATTCCGTGTCAATAAACGCAAATAGAAATAAACACAGAAAAGAGCTACCATTCATTTTTCCATGTAAGTACAATGAATAGTAGCTGTTTTATAGTGATTTACTTTGTGCAATTCAGATGCCAATTGCACAAGGTAATATAATGAACAATGGATTGATCAAATTTTAGTAAATCATTTATGTAACTGCCACTGAATAACATCAGTATCGGCTTGGTTTGCGTAAAACGATGTTCCCTGAAAGCCCAGGCAAGTCTTTCTCAAACACCGGAACCCATCATCCCTCAGTGATTTCTTTCTGCATTTTTTTCGTCAGTGATTTAAATACTAGTTCATAAGACATATCAATCATCTTTTGCATTACTTCATCTGGCACTTCCCCCTCTAAGTAGACAGAATTCCAGTGTGTTTTATTCAAATGATAGCCCGGGATAATCTCTTCATACTCCTCACGAAAACGCTCAGCAAGAAACGGATCACATTTCAACGATAGAATCGGCTTATCATATTTATCTCCACCAATCATGCAAAAAATCTTATTATTGAGTAAATAATTTGTTGTGTTCCATTCGACTTTAAAATCTTTTCTTGCTGCTTGTTTTGCCTGCAGATACTCGTCTAACCATTGATACTTCATACACATAAACTCCGTTTCTTTCTTAAAAATAATCTCTCAATTGAGCCATATCACCCAATTGCTAACTTAACTCCGATCCCGTGCCCAAGAATAATTCCCTGGGAAATAGTTCAGTTGTTCTTTCTGAATCCAATACGTTCGATCAAATAATTTATTCAGCAAATAACGGTCATGCGAAACCGCAAGCACTGTGCCATTAAAATCTTCAAGCGCTTCCTCCAGCACTTCCCTAGAATCAATGTCAAGATGATTGGTTGGCTCGTCCAAGACAAGAAAGTTCACATCTTGATACATTAATTGCGCGAGCCGCAAACGCATTCTCTCCCCACCACTTAATCGATTTACCTTTTGAAATACACTTGGTCCATAGAATAAGAATTTCGCCAGAATATTTCTTGCATCACCTTCTGTAATCACTACTTGATCCCGAAACGCTTCCAGCACGGTCATCTTTGAATCATCGGTAAAAAGATGTTGTGATAGATAACCAATTTTCACATTACTACCCACTCGAACATCTCCGTAACTTGCTACTTCCTCACCAAGAATCATTTTTAAAATCGTTGACTTTCCTGATCCATTATCACCAACAATTGCAACATGATCGCCAAATTGAACATGCATCGAAGCACTTTCAAACAGTACTCGGTCATCAAATTGTTTCGTTACGTCCGTCAGTGTCACAACATCTTTCCCGCTGCGATCGCCAGATTCTAGGGCTAGTCCCATCTTCTTCGCCTCAAGAATGGGGCGTTTAATCTTCACGATGCGGTCAAGTGCACGCTGCATATTGGTTGCTCTTCTATGCAGTGCTTCACTTGGTGGATTGGCTTGATTGGCCCATTCACGCAGGCGTTTAATTGCTTCACGCATCTTTTTAATTTTATTCTGCTGTTCTTGAAATGCCTTAAATTGATCTAATAATCGCTTTTCCTTTTCGATTACAAATGCCGAGTAATTCCCATGATAAACTGTTAGTTCTCCATCATCGATATCTAAAATTCTCAACACTGTTTCATCGAGAAAATATCGATCATGGGAAATAATGATTACTGCACCAACGTAGTCCCGCAAGTAACTTTCTAACCACTCGACAGCACTAATATCTAAATGATTTGTCGGTTCATCCAAAAGGAGAATTGTTGGATTTTTTAATAGAATGTAACCAAGGCAAATTTTCGTCTGCTCACCACCACTTAATGAGGCAAAAGGTGATTCTAGCAGGTGGTTAATTTGCAGGCCATTGGCAACACTTATCACCTTACTATCAACAGCATAGCCATCAAGCATCGCATATGATTCTTGCAACGCACCATATTTTGATAACAGCTTTTCCAATTCAGCATCATCTGTTGTTTTACCCATTAGTGCTTCTAATTGCGCCATTCTTTTCGCAACCGCCTGAACCTGTTCAAACGCAGTATACAACACATCTACTGCTTTAACGTCCGCAGCATAGCTTGGAATCTGGGCTAAGTAGCCAACTGTTGCACCCTTATTTAAAGCAATGGAACCCGAATCAGGTTTATCAAATCCCGCAATTAACCGCGCCAATGATGATTTCCCACTGCCATTTCGCCCCACTAATCCAATCCGGTCATGATCCTGGACCTCAAAAGTGACATCATTAAAAATATCATTTCCAACAAAATTACAGCTGACTTGTTGCACATTCAATACAATCATTGACCATCAATCCTTTAACGTAGTATCGTCTTGAATCCAAATTTTTTCAAAAGTGTTTTGTTTGTCTATACAGAAAAACTGGCATCACGCCAGCCTTTAATTAAAGTCTCTTGTCATCTCGCCAAATGGCCAGAAACGCAACTTTGCTTCTCCGATAATATCATCAACTGGAACAAGTCCATAGTGCCGGCTATCATAACTATTGAGCCTGTTATCACCCAAAACTAAGACTTGCCCTTCTGGAATTGTGTCAACATGCGCGATTTCTTCTAGTGTAAAATCATTGGTGAATTGCTGCCCGGGCCCTAAATTAGCCCGGTCATCCTCAAGAAACGGTTCTGGCACATACTTGCCATCAATGAACAGCTGATCATTTATATATTCCACTGTTTCCCCTGGGAGTCCAATCACTCGCTTAATATAGTTTTCCTTCTCATTTGCTTTAAATACAACGATATCAAAACGGTCAATATTATTTTCATTATATAACAACTTCCATATCAACACTTTATCATTATTTTCGAGTGTTGAGCTCATTGAATTACCGTCAATCCGGTAAGGCGCGAACACAAAGTACCGGATTAATAAGAAAATGAGGAAACCAAATAGGAGGGCAATCATCCACTCTTTCAATTCACTTTTAATTTCGCTGCGCATAGCCAATGCTCCTAGATCATTTTTCTTTCTAATCGTTTTCCAATAGCCCAAAGCATGATCATTACAAGAACAATCAATGCTGTTTTTAATGGATTTGTGATGAGTGAATGCAAATCCTTTCCAACATAACCAACTGTTAATACCATCACGAACTTCCCAAGGATGACTGCTAGAAAATAAGGAACCACACGCACTCGTGACAGCCCTGCAAAAATATTCACAACAAAAGAGGGGGTAAACGGCAGACAGAGCACTAAGAATATTGGTCCAAACCCACTCCGATCAGCCCAATTCATTACAGGATGCGTCTTTCCAGGCTTGTAAAGAAATCGATTGATCCTTCCTTGACCAAATCGCCTAACCAGGTAGAACACAAGAAGTGTACCACAAACATTTCCAGCCCATGAAACCAAAACACCCGTCCAAAAACCAAAAGCGGCAATATTGGCTACAATTACAATAAAAAAAGGAAATACCAGCAAAAATGCATCTAGAAACGGTAACAAAAATGCCACACCAAGACCAAAAGCTTGATACTGGTCAATTAAACTTAATAATCGGTCATATGTTAACCACTCTTTGATGGTGTCAAAAAACTCCATTACTACTCCTCACCCTAAACTACATCATCTATGTAGTGATAAAGTTTCGGAGAGGGTTTGAATATTTGATGCAATTCACTTATATCAGGGCTAGTAAAAGATCTCCTGCTAAGAATAATCAAGAATTGTACAAAATGTTCTAACGATACTACAAACGGACTTTATCTCTACACGACTAGAACATATTCCTATCCATGTAGTAGCTTCGACTTTCGTTACGATAATCATGGTTTTTTAGGTAAGCGTCTAGGATATGTCTGCCTAAAAGCAATGATTCACCTGTTTTATTAGTACCTTAAGGGTAACAGGATATATGGAAAATGTCTACAGTAAAAGCCGCAATCCGTTTGATAAATCATATCATTATAGATGTAAACTTATACCGATTTTAATTGTGCTGAAAATAAATATTTAGATGGTAAACCTGGCTATTGTCTTTTTCTAAATAGATAATAGTTACGGACGAAAAACCGCCTGAACAAAGGGGGTGAAACGATCAATTTTGACACTAATTGTGACAAACATCAATAAGCCGTATGCTACATCTCCACTCATTAAAAAAAGAACAACGGATCCTACAGATAACGAACTACTGGCACGTATTAAGATGAATTTTTAAATTCCTAGACTTGTTCCATACTATTCTGAATCCAGCGCTCATATAATGCAAGAAAGCAACGGAGGGATAACATGGAACAAGAAAAAATGAATTTACACAATAATCGGTATAACTCCACTCAACATGTTGCCGGTATTGACGACATTCTTTTGGAAATGTTACAACACGAAGCACTACTGAACATGAAGGTAAATGAACTACAAAAGGCTATAGAAGACGCCCTCGAATCTGCTAACAAAGAAAATTTCATCAAAGCAACTAGTGAATTGAAGATATACGAGCACATTTTGGCAAAATAGAATTCGGGCTACATACTTGGGCTCATCACACTAGCTTATTGACGAGCCGGGACCCTAGTTCAAAATATACTCGTAAGTCTGCACATCTGAGTAACGCAACATCCCATTGTAAAAAAGCATATATTCACTTGAACTGCCCCTAGGCTTTAGCCTAGGGGCAGTTCATTTTAGATCAAAAATTTCTTTGATGCCATAAGCAGACAATGGCTATGTGGTTGAAATATGACCAACATATAGCCATTGCAACTATGACACATCCAGGTTTCAAATTGCACAGATTGATTACCAAAACAATTTGAACCTTATTTCAACTGTAACTCGGGCTTACTCCTCGTCTGCCTTCTCCATTTTAATAAGCCGTTCCAACATCGTTGGATGCGTGTATCGGAATAGTTTCACTAGGAACGGTGGATTAACTTGGGTTAGTCCAAATGACGAGAGCTTCTGGAACGAGCTAACACCTGACTCAGGATCCTTCGTCATGGTTAATGCATAGTTATCAGCGCGTGACTCCTGCATCCGCGAAAAGCTATTATCAATTGGACTATAGACAAATGATAATATTGACATCAATAACAAAATAAATGGTAATACACTCAGCTCATGCGGCGTTCTGAGCCCAAATTGATTCTTTTTATTGACGACTGCCGCTGACAAGGCTAGGCTAATCAGCCATAATCCTACAAAACTTGCCGCTAGATAAATGCCCATTCCTTGATAAATATCCTTCTTCACATAATGACCCATTTCATGCGCCATCACGAAAAGGATCTCGTCATCCGACAGCTTTTCAAGTGTCGTATCCCAAAGAACAATCCGAGAGTTCGCACCAATCCCCGTCACATAGGCGTTCAGCGTATTTGTCTTTTCTGACATGTTCACCTCAAAGACATGTTCTGCTGGTATGTTTGCTCGATGTGCAATATCAAGTATTTTTTCTTCAAGTACTTTATCCTTCAGTGGGTAAAAATCATTATACAGCGGATCAATTACGACGGGCTGAATGAACATAAGAAAAATAGTAAACGGAACACTCAAAATCCAAGCATAAAACCACCATCTCCGTCCAAACCGCCGTATCAACCAGAACAAAACAATTGCGATGACTGATAAATAGGCTAAATCAATTGCAAAACCAATCACATTATCCTGAAGCCAAGATACAACCGACTGCGTTGACAGTTTATAAAGAACCGCTAGGCGGTAACTATAAAATTTAACCGGCAAAAACGCTAGGAAAGTAATAAAAGACAGTGCGGTGACATAGCTAAGTACCCGTCGCCCCCGCTTCTTTTTCATACTCCAGGCTTCCAATGATCGTGATACACCAAACACCAATATCCCAGTATAAAAAAGCCATTCTAATGGTGTTAAGATAAAGAATAAGAAATTTTTCACATCAGAGTAATGATCACTTTGCGCTAACTGCTGCTTACTCATGAAAGTCTGCGGGTCTACAGCCGACCCCTTTAATGCATTTGGAATACTGGTATCGCTCCAATGGAAAATGTAATAGTAAATAGTGACACAATAAACAATAAAAATGAATCCCCAGAATACAAACCCCTTTTTCTTCATAAATCTCCTTCCCACTAGCCATGGAAATGTGTGAACCCCAAGGCATGTCCATTCTCTCTTCTAGAAGGTGGTGAAAAAGTAACACGAAAGGATTTGCGGATAATTTGTACGCTCACAAGCTAAATGAGACAAAAAAATTTTTTTCGTGAAGGCATCGTGTTAACCTATTCACCACAATTCTATTGCTTGTCTCTTCTAGTGTAGAAATCTCGAGTCACTTTTAGAACATTTTTAAGGATTTTATGATACGATTCCAGAAAACTGTTAGGAGAGGAAGAACCCATTTGAGAAAATTCGTTATTCCGCTAACCATTGCCTTCATGCTTGCTGCTATTTCATTTTTCTACTTCAAAAATCCACTTTCAAGCGAGGCTGCTTTTCCGAAAAACAGTACATTTGAATCCACCGAAGGTAAATTGGTCAGATTAGATCAAATGAAGCCAAAGGTACGCTTTCTCTCATTTATTTATCTACAATGTCCC
>JAVBKE010000241.1:0-2668 GCA_031554185.1 Caryophanales bacterium | reverse complement strand
GTATATAGCAACGTACTCCCTCTTGCGGCGAATAAATGAAATAAACCTATGAATCGTGATTTGTTTTCATTAATAAAGAAGCCAATCAAGTTCGACATTTTCTAATCACTATTTTTTATGTCATGGGGGCTTGTTAATATCCCTGCTGGTTTTTATTGAAAGTATGTTGTTGGCATAATTAAATGTACAATAATAAAAATGAGGACGACCTGTTTTCGATTAAAGCCATAAAAATCTGGTTCGAGAGTGAATGTGTTTAATTTGCTAGCAGATTGCAACAATTTATGCGTCCCCAAATATCAGTTTTGTCAACTAGTTATTGTTTTTAAAATAAACATAATTTGTCCACATTTTGGAACATCTCTGCATAAAGTAGTACAAAAATACTGTTTTTGTCGTAACGGGCAACACGAGACTTTCTTTTCCGGTCAATCGACAAGATGGTAAGCATTTTCGCATTTTGTTACGTTCATCCGCTTTTAAATCCGTTCGCATCGTCTTATCTACGATCAAAATAGACAATACGACTCAAATTTCTTGTAGTTTGTTGTATTTACGTTCTATTAAAACCGAACTTTTTGTAATTAGGGTCGTGTGAGAACGAAGACCGTGAAGCGAGCTTCTCGCAGCATCATTGAAAAATATTACACGAGGCTTACGCTTGATTTCCATACCAACAAGAGGATCTGTGAGGAAATTGCTATTATCCCCAGCAAGAAACTGAGAAATAAGATCGCAGGGTGAGATTGACATTCTAAAATACACAAAACTTTATTAAAAAGAACTAAAATGGCGCCGTTGTATCGCAAATGAAGTGCAATTTTTTGAAGTATTTTGCCAAATATTCCAGGTTTGTCACTCATCTTATGAAAAGAATTCAAAGGGGTCCAGTTAGAGGTATTTCCATTAAACTACAAGAGGAAGAAAGAGAACGCAGAGATAATTATGTGCCAGAGGTTTGTATTGAAATTTATATAAAGTGTAAATAATTTGAAATAAAAGGGAAAACAAGGTTAACTGTGATTCTAATTGTGATCACGTGATTGTTTAGGTCTCTGCTATTGATCAAGATATCATTGAAGTTGATTCTGATACCAAGGAAATGTTGAAAATGCTTGTAAGTGTATTACAGAATTATTCCCTGCAATTCAATTTGAAATGAATTATTTTGAGAGTTCCTTATAAAAAATATATACGTATTATTTTGTGATTATAGGACTTTGGTGGAATTCCCAACTTGCAAGTTACGCAGCCGTTGACATACCGTGGTGGTCGAATTTAAAATGTAATTGGCTCATTAAAAAGAAAATTGACACTGGACTTGTATTTTTTGTCTAAAATTTGAGCGATTGGTGCTAGTATTTATTTCATTGTCACTGTAAAAATACTGTAGATAAAAACGTAAAGTATTTAGAATTTGACGCGTAAAAATCTTAGTTGGATTCGTCGTCGGAGTCTCCGTAATCGTCAAGTGTGGAAGACATATCTAAAATATAAATATGTAAATATTTCAGCTTCTTTTATCATGTATAATTCACTTTAACAATGGTATACATATGTATACCATTTAGGGAAATCTGTAGAATTTTAGATTTTAGCTACATAAAATTTTAATGGACAAAATAGGGTGTCTATTAAACTTTCATTTCAATATTCCAGTATTTTCAATGATATTTAAAACTTTTTCTAAGACAAAATAGTTAATACATAAAGTCTCATTGTTAATTGGTATTTTGTTCAAAGCAAATTAGAAGAGGAACACAGAAATCAATAAACGAAATTATATGGAAAGTGTCAAAAAATTATGCATTTTCCAGGATTATCAGTAGACACCCTGATAACTCTGGGAAATATACATTTATATCAACATAATTTGAATGTGTTTTAAATTAGTTTCATAGCAATAATTTTAATCAAAACATCCAAATTGCATTTTATATAGTATTTTAATTTAGATAAATTTCTCTGAATTCTTAGCTAAAATAAGCGGTATCGCATCGCAATTTGCTCCACAAATTTTCAAGTTTGCGATACAAAAATACACATTTATTGCTAATCAATTTGCATTTTGTGTAGCAGTTATTGCTATGCAATTTTTTCCTGATATTTCGAGCCCTGTGGTAATTGAACCCTGCAGTTAACTCAATTTAGTGCAATCACTTGTACAACATGTAACCAAAGTGTTTTAGGAGTAAAAATAATGAGCAGGATACTTTACCACCGATTTCCGGCTTGAGCAATGCCGCAATCGCCGGATCACGAGCTAAGTCATACGGAGACTTGCCGTCATTATTTTTCACGTCGGTCCAAGCACCTTATAAAAACAAACACATTGATTAAATCTCATGCTCTTACTACAAACAGAAAAATACTCATTATTATTATCACCTTTCTCAAGTAAAAGTTTCACAATATCTTCGTGATCCTTCCACGCGGCGGAATGTAACGGACTGTCACCGAGTTTATTCTGCCCAATGTCAAAATAAATGCAACAAAAATGAAGAATGATATAAAATGTTAGTTCATCTATGATACACACCTGTACGTTAACTTGTATATTTTGTACCGCTAGCAATGACACAACACATTCAGTATGGCCACCGTGTGCTGCCCAATGCAGAGGTGTAGATCCAGATTTATCCAAACCATTCACAGAAACCTATTCACA
>JAVBKE010000027.1:0-2719 GCA_031554185.1 Caryophanales bacterium | reverse complement strand
TGAGTGGTGTTCGAAGCTCATGAGAAACATTGGCAACAAACTCTTTACGATCATCTTCAATTTTTTCCTGCTCAGTAATGTCATGAAGCACCGTTATTAATCCATTAACAAACCCAGTTTCACGTTGAATTGCCGAAAAATAAGCCTTCAAGAAATACTTTTCTTCCTTCTCACTATAATCAAGAATTAAAGACTCTTTTCTTTCTAACAACGTCTTAAATGGAAACTCATTTTCAATATCGAGCAATTGGGTCAGAGGTTTCGAAAGCACATCATCCTCACTTTGAACACTAAGCATTTTCAATGCAGGCTCATTGATCAGAATAACGCGTCCCTTGCGGTCAGTCGCAATAACACCATCAGACATATTGGTTAGAATCGAAGCAAGTTTTCGCTTTTCGGCCTCGGTTGTTGACTGCGCATCCTGGAGCTTTCTTGACAAACTATTAAAAGTCGTTGCTAGCTGTCCAATCTCATCATTACCAAACACTCGCACACTTCGATTATAATGTCCCTTTGACATCGCGATTGCTTGCTTGTGCATCTCAGAAATAGGTTTTGTAATCATCTGAGCAATAAACAAAGCAACAACAGCTGTAATTGCCATTGAAATCAATGTACCTGTTTTTAAAATTGTATTAATATCATCGACCTGTTGATAGACTTTTTCAATTTTAGATGATACATAAAGACAGCCAACAGTTTCGCCATCATCAATGATTGGCTCTGCAAATACCCATAATCGATTGCCAGTATCCGCATCGACCAACTCACGAGGATCTGAAATACCAGAAGTCAAAGCACGCTGCACATCAATATCGTTCGACTTCTTGCCAACACTATCTTGATTGCCTTCATTAGACGTAGCAAGAATCGTCCCATTACGATCAATGACCATTACTTCTTCAAAATCACCAGTATCATAATCAGACAATGCCGTATCAAGAACTTCCTTGAGTGGTTGGTCGCCCTCATTGCGCGCCTTGGTCATCTCAGTTTTCACCGTATAATTCAATAAACTAATTCGTTCCTCGATTGAGGTTTGAAAATTAGTAATCAACTCTGCTTCAAGCTTCTTAACAAAATAAACACCAATCATCTGCATTGCAAAAAAGATCAGCAACACAAGAATGATGACAAACCTGACGCGGACAGAATTAAAAAAACGAACCTTTCCCATCATAAACTCCTGTTCTAGGACACAAAATCAATACTATTCCGGATTCCGCAAATAGTAGCCAACGCCTCTTCTGGTTGTAATCCAAACAGGCAAACTAGGATCATCCTCAATTTTTTCACGCAAGCGTCTAACCGTCACATCCACCGTTCGAAGGTCACCATAATAATCATAACCCCAAACAGTTTGAAGAAGATGCTCTCTCGTCAAAACTTGTCCAATATGGCGAGCTAAATAATAAAGCAATTCAAATTCACGATGCGTCAATTCAACTCCTTCACCGCGCTTAGATACCATCTAAGATTCTGGATGAATTACCAAATCACCAATCATTAAATCAGATGACTTAGTCTCCTCAACGACAGGTGTACTATTACGTCTCCGTAAGTTCGCCTTAATGCGTGCAATTATTTCACGTGTACTAAACGGCTTCGTCACATAATCATCAGCACCAAGCTCTAGCCCAAGCACCTTATCAAATTCGGAGTCCTTCGCCGTCAGCATAATAATTGGCATTTCAAATTTCTTTCGTAACTCCCGGCAGACTTCCATACCATCCATTTGCGGTAACATAATATCTAAAAGTACTAGATCAGGAACCACCTCATTGGCAAGCCGAACAGCCTCTACACCATCATAGGCGCAGAACACCTGAAAGCCCTCCTTGATCAGATTAAATTCTAAAATATCAGCAATCGGCTTCTCATCATCAACAACAAGAATCTTCTTATCTAACATCTGCCCGACTTCCTTCCAATTTATAAAAAATCAATCATCATTCACATAGATTTACCTCTCATGATACCATTTTTCATAAAGAAATTCACTAACGGGTGTTGTAGCAAAACTGAGATACTGAAGGCAAGGAGTAGCACGAACCATTCCAAGGCTGTAGACAAAGCAATAAAGTTACGAAAAAACATATGCAACAAAGAACGGAGTTCTTTGTTGCATATGTTTTTTCAGGGTAGAACTAACAAATAAGTCAAGCCTCTTTTAATTAAACTACCTTCTCCCTCAGAGTAGATCCTTCAGCTTCACATCAGGGTGATGGTATCTGGGCACACCGACTGTCTGCTTCGTATACTGAATCGATGTTTTGGGACACCACTGAACACAAGCAAAGCAAGCTTGACAATTTTGCAGTAGCCACTCTGGTCTTCGATTCTTATTTATCACAATATTGTTAGTGGGACAAACCGTTGAACAAGTCGTACAGCCAGTACAACTGTCATCAACAACAAATCGCTTATCAAAGGTAGACTTTGTTGTCATTTTATAGATCGTTTTCTGTAAAAATAACTTTAAAGCGGTTCCTTTATTATAAGAAACCAGCTCCTTTTTCCTAACGCTTTTGGCAATATTGTTTGTAGCAACACTAGCCTGAGCAAAAAGTTGTTCTTTTTTTGCCAATGTTTTCGCGTGATCTTTAAAAGGTGCGTTGTGTGGCATACGAACTAAAAATGATGCAGAGACCTTACAATGCTTTGCTTCAAGTAACGTAGCCATTTGCTGAAAAACAAAATGACTCCCCTTTTTATC
>JAVBKE010000008.1:0-2571 GCA_031554185.1 Caryophanales bacterium | reverse complement strand
TTTTTCTTATTTTTTGGTTCAAGATATACTGAGTTTGGCATGCTCTCTATCAGCACCCCTTTTTTTCTACGCTCTGGATTGAGGGTATATTTGCCATCTACAAACTGTATCATGTAAGTGGCATTTTTTTTAAGTTTGTACGGGATGTCGCCTTTGCTGTCTGTGACACCTTTGGCAACTTGTACGCCATTTTCAAAAAGGAAATAGGCTTCATTGGCATACACAAAACCACTGCCATCTGGCTCACTCGTTAAGGGTAAAGTCACTTGATAAGGAGAGGGTTTTGGGGTGGGAAATTTTTTGTCTACGGCAGCTTGTGCTTGCGCATGCTCTTTTTGTTGACGCGCATCTGCAAGGCGACGCTCATTTGAAGTTTCGGTACAGGTGGTATTATAAAGTTTGACTAATTCGTCATCACCTGTAACGTCTAAAAAGCTTTGTTCTGCACTATTGGTGTCAATCCGCTGACCTTTGATGTTATAGGCAAACTCTTGCTCTTGTATTAATCCTTTTGGGGTTCTGCCACAATCGACTTTCTGCCTACTTATGATGCCACAGGTGGTTTGTGTACAGTTCAGCAACTCTTCTTTTAGCCAAACTTGTGCTAGGTTTGGGGGATACATTTTGTGTCTTGGGGCAATGCTGTAATACATCATTGAGGTAAATTTACCTGATTTTTTTTCTGCTAAGAATTTCCATTGGCTGTCTTTTGGAATCACCAGTGCATCATTTGCATAACTGATGGCGCTGATAAATAGTAGGCTAATGGCTAATAGGCAACTGATGCTCTGGCTGATTTTTTGATTCATATTTTTCATTTTTGCTTTCTTTATCTATTTTTGCTGATCAAACAATTTGATTGAGTTTTTATACTTCTTCTCTTTCTTTATGTCTGATTTCATAGTCTTTCTGCATGAATTTCTCTTCTGTGGTACCTGAACCTATATGGGTTGTGCCACGGTAGCCTTGCGCTTTTTGTTGTTCTGCACCTGATGTACCTTCTTGTTTGATTTCAAACTCTTTACCATTGGCGGTTTCGACTGTGTACTTGGCACCTTCTTCGTGCTTGAATACTAGGTTTCCTCTGTTATCAGTCACGCCTCGAGAAAGCTCTTCATCGTCTTTGTATAAAATATATGCTTCATTGGCGAAGACAAAGCCTTCTCCCTCTGGCAGGGATGTAAGTTGGAAACGGGACAGAAGGCTCTCTTCTCCTTTTGGCAGACTGACAGACTGTCCGCCACTTTGTGGGCCAACCAGATCATGTGATGCGGCAAATGCTTGGAAGTTTGCCCCTGTGGTATTGATGATTCCTGCGGCTGAGATACGTAAGGTACTGCCACCTGCTTCTAACTCTATTTCTTTGGCCGCATGAATTTTTACTTTACCTGAGGCACTCATTAGACGCAGTACGCGCTCGGCAATGATGTCTATATCATTATCATTTGCATGAATTTGAACTTTTCCTGAACTGCTGAATATCTGAATACCGCGCTGAACCACAAAGCTGAGTTTATTGGCAATGCTGGCTAACCAGCTATTACCGGCTAGAACTTCTACATTTTTGCCAGCTGTAACATTGGTATTTTTATCACTGTAGGTATAGATATGCTGATCTGCGGTCAATCCCATATCTTCTGAAGATGCCAAAACAAGATGTGGACTTTCAAAACCGGTAGGAATTTCTGCATCTTTGGGTACTTGTAAGCTTTTGGCAAAGGATTTGAGCTCTTTGCCACTGTTTACGGGCTCGGCTTCTAATTTTTTGGCTACTTTTGCTAGTGTCGCATTGATCTCTTGACTGCGGACAAACAGATCTGTTGGCTCTTTGGCATCCATGACAATGCCTGTGGCGGCACTACGATCGAAGGTACTGAGATACAAGCCTTTAGATGTACGAATACTGCCCCAGTCATCTGTTCTTAATTCAAAGCCTTGTCCACGAGCCTCTTTTCGGCCTCTATTGCCATCAATACGGGTAATATCCCCCATACTCAATTGACTGTGCGCATGGTCACTTTTTAGCTGTGTCTGGATATGTTCTTCGCTGTCATCGAAAACAAGGTGATTGCTGCGCCCACTGGCACTGTTTCCTGCTTGTCCTTCGCCTAATTCACGGCTTCTGAAGCCACTCAGTGCTTGATTATGGGTAAGCTGCCATGGCGGTTGATTGCTTTGGTTGTGTACTTTTCCGATACAGATTGGTAAATCTGGATCTGCATTGATAAAATCAATCAAAACCTCTTGTCCGACACGGGGGATAAAGGTTCCACCCATTTGGTTTCCGGCCCAAGGTTGATTGACCCGCACCCAACAACTGCTGTTTGGATTATGCGCACCATAGCGATCCCAATGAAACTGCACTTTGATTCGTCCTAGTGCATCGGTATAAATACTATCTGCCTCTTCGCCAACCACTATGGCGGTTTGTAACGCACCTCTTGGTTTTTCTATCAGCTCGGGACGACTCACTACCCTAGCAGGGACAAGCTGTAAGTGGTTCTCAATATGCCACTGCTGTGCGCTGCCTGTTAACTGTGCACCTAATTGACTGAGTTTGGCTGCCACGCC
>JAVBKE010000228.1:0-29018 GCA_031554185.1 Caryophanales bacterium | reverse complement strand
AGTTGCAGTCGACTCCCTTCGGTTTCGTTTATGAAGATATGGGGCAGAGATATCTAGTTGATGGGGCTGGAAATAAGTTTCATGTGGGAACGATTGAAACTGAGTGGAATAGAGGAATGCCTTGGTTGCCTTGGTGGCGAAGCGATCATTCGGTGCTGCCTTAGAAGCGTGATGACACGTCTACGTTGTCTCCTAGGAATGTTTATAGACCAGTTTTCTTCGATAACTTTAAACAACCACTGTTAGTTAATATACCTTTTTATCATTAGAGTCCAATGTCCGATGTTCAGTATCCTCATTTCGGAATGTATTATCAATATCAACTATCAGACTATTCGTTTACTTCTATGATGTCTTTTTCCAGTGATACTCGGTTGTTATTCCTGCTTTTATCAGTTACAATACTTTCTGAATAAGGATTGGAAATGTGGTGATTTTATGATGGTTTCGAATACGATTGCAGCGATTTCTACACCAGTTGGCGAAGGGGCAATTGCCATTGTTCGTATGAGTGGTGATGAGGCATTTGTCATTGCTAATCGATTGTTTGTAAGTGTGCACGGGAAGAAGATTCCTGAGATGAAGTCCCATACGATTCATTATGGTCACTTAGTAGACCCGACTAGCGGGAAAATGGTTGATGAAGTAATGGTCACTGTGCTTAAAGGGCCGAGTACTTTTACAAAAGAAGATATGATTGAAATTAATTGTCATGGTGGATTGATTACAGTTAACCGTGTACTTCAATTGGTACTGATGAACGGGGCATGTTTAGCAGAGCCTGGTGAGTTTACAAAACGTGCTTTTCTGAATGGTAGGATTGATTTGTCACAGGCAGAAGCAGTAATTGATTTGATTCGTGCTAAGACAGATAAGGCGATGGCTGTCGCCCTTGGGCAGGTTGATGGCAGGCTTTCGCAGATGGTTCGGTCGCTGCGCCAGAAAATTTTAGAAGTTTTGGCACAGGTGGAAGTGAACATTGATTATCCTGAGTATGATGATGCGGGAGAAGCTAGTCATCAGATGTTAAGGGAGAATGCTACTTGGGTTCAAGATCAAATTATGTTGTTACTTGAAACGGCAGAGCAGGGCAAGGTCCTCCGCGAGGGAATTTCTACGGCGATTATTGGTAAACCTAATGTTGGAAAATCTTCGCTCTTGAATAGCTTAATTCAAGAGAACAAAGCAATTGTTACTGATATACCAGGGACAACGCGTGATATAGTTGAAGAGTATATTAATATTAAGGGTGTTCCACTTAAGTTGATTGATACTGCTGGTATTCGCGAGACTGAGGATGTAGTAGAGAAGATTGGTGTAGAAAGATCGCTTACTGCTATCGGTCAAGCAGACCTCGTATTATTTGTTCTAAATAGTAGTGAAGCTGTTTCTGACGAAGAATTGGTATTATTAAAATCAATTTCTGGTAAAAAGATTATCCTTGTTTTAAATAAATCAGATTTGCCTGCCAAAATTGCGCTTGATCAGTTCGATGATTTTCTTGATGAGTTACCTGTTATTCACACGTCGGCACTCTACCACAACGGCGTTAGCAAGCTTGAATCAGCCATTGCGAAGCTGTTTTTTCAAGGAGATGTGGCGAGTGCAGATATGACTTATGTGTCTAATGCGCGTCATGTTGCTTTGTTACATCAGGCGTTGGTCTCGGTGCGATCGGCACTTGATGCAGTGGATGCAGGAGTACCGATCGATCTGATTCAAATAGATCTTGTGAATACCTGGGAAAGTCTTGGTGAGATTATTGGTGAAAATGTGCAAGATGGTCTGATTGATCAACTCTTTTCACAGTTTTGTTTGGGCAAGTAAAGATATAGTTATTATTGCCCGGGGAATATTTGATTCTAAAATAGTTTAGTGATCTAGATGGAATGAATTTTTTATAGATGAAAAGGAGACTGTTGTATGTCCTATGAAGCAGGGGAGTATGATGTAATTGTCGTTGGTGCTGGGCATGCTGGCTGCGAGGCTGGTTTGGCTTCTGCTCGCTTGGGACTAAACACCCTTGTGCTGACGATTAATTTGGATATGGTTGCTTTTATGCCTTGTAATCCGTCAATTGGTGGCCCAGCAAAGGGAATCGTTGTCCGTGAAATTGACGCCTTGGGTGGCGAGATGGGCCGGAATATCGATAAAACGTACATTCAAATGCGGATGTTGAATACTGGTAAAGGGCCTGCAGTTCGAGCGTTGAGAGCTCAAGCAGATAAGTATCTATATCAGCAAGAAATGAAAGCAACTATGGAAAACGAGCAGAATTTAACGCTTATGCAGGGGCTTGTTGAGCAGTTGCTGACTGAGGATGGTGTGTGTCGTGGTGTTATTACGCAATCAGGTGCACTATTTCGGGCAAAAGCTGTTGTGATTACGACCGGGACTTATTTAAAAGGTGAAATCATATTGGGTGAGTTGCGCTATTCTAGTGGCCCAAACAATTCGCAACCTGCAGTTGCACTTTCGGATAGTTTGGCTGACCTTGGTCTTGAGATGGTTCGTTTTAAAACAGGTACACCACCGCGCATCCATGGCCAAACCATTGATTATGATCAAACTGAAATTCAGCCAGGTGACGAAACACCAGGTGTATTTTCACATGAAACTCCAGTAGCAAGAGAAATAGTTGAGCAATTACCATGCTGGTTAACATATACAAATCAGCGAACACATGAAATTATTGAGGAGAATTTACACCTGTCTCCGATATATTCGGGCATGGCGAATGGGACGGGCCCGCGATACTGTCCTTCAATTGAAGACAAGGTTGTGCGCTTTAATGATAAATTGCGACATCAGATTTTTCTTGAACCTGAGGGCCGGCATACACATGAAGTCTATGTGCAAGGGTTGTCCTCAAGTTTGCCAGAAGGTGTTCAGCAGCAGGTGCTGAAATCGATTGCCGGGTTAGAAAATGCTAGAATGATGCGAACTGGTTATGCAATTGAATATGATGCGATTGTGCCAACACAATTATGGCCAACATTAGAAACAAAGTGTGTGAAGAATTTATATACGGCCGGACAGATTAATGGAACATCAGGTTATGAAGAAGCAGCAGGGCAGGGGTTAATGGCAGGGATTAACGCAGCGCTGAATGTACTAGGAAGAGCGCCGCTTGTACTTGGGCGTGAAGAGGGCTATATTGGCGTCTTGATTGACGATCTGGTTACGAAAGGAACCAATGAACCTTATCGGTTGTTAACATCTCGTGCGGAATATCGATTGTTATTGCGACATGATAATGCTGATTTGCGGTTAACGGAGAAAGGGTATCAAATTGGTTTAGTTGCTGAGGAAGGTTATCAGCAATTTGTCATGAAGCGTGAGCAAATCGAAGCAGAGATTGCTCGTTTGAAAAATACGATCATTAAGCCAACGGATGAGGCGCAGCAATTAATTATTGGGCTAGGCGGTAGCTTATTAAAAGATGGCATCCGTGCGACAGATTTCTTACGGCGTACAGAAATTGATTATGCTCATATTGATCAATTAATTCCAGCGCCGGTGAAGCTCGCGGTTGTTGTAACAGAGCAAGTTGAGATTCAGGTTAAGTACGAGGGCTATATTGAAAAAGCTATTCAGCAAGTAGAACGACTGAAAAAGATGGAAAACAAGAAAATTCCAGACAATATCGATTATGAAGCAATCTCTGGCTTAGCAACTGAGGCACGTCAGAAACTTGATGTGATAAGACCGTTGACGGTTGCTCAGGCAGCAAGGATTTCGGGTGTAAATCCTGCAGATGTGTCGATCCTTCTTGTTTATATTGAGCAAGGACGAATTACTAAACGATTTGTTTGAGTGGTATAAGGGTAGAAAATGGGATTGATTATTTGTTAATAGCTACGTCTTTTGATGACAGCCTGTTTTCAATTAATTGTTTTTATTAAAATAAACCATAACCTCATCTTTTTGATGGGGTTATGGTTTATAATGGATAGTATAAGTTGTGTGATTGATATCGAGTATCTAATATAGAGAGATTTAGTGATTAGTTGGAGATGATTTTGTGAATGTAGAAGTTTTTGTAGCACGTTTAGAAGAGCAGGGCATCAAGTTGTCAGAGGGGCAAATCGAACAATTTGAGCTCTATTTTCGGATGTTAACTGATTGGAATACTAGAATGAATCTAACTGCGATTACAGATCGTGAGGAGGTTTATCTTAAACATTTTTATGATTCCATTTCCCCTGCTTTTCATTTTGCTTTTAGTGATCAGTCAATTTGTGATGTAGGGGCAGGGGCAGGATTTCCAAGCATTCCTTTAAAAATCTGTTTTCCTGAGCTACAGGTGACGATTGTCGATTCATTAAACAAGAGAATTTTGTTTTTAAATGAACTAATCACTGAGTTGGGCCTTTCACAAATTCGGCTGGTTCATGATCGTGCTGAGCTGTTTGGCAGGATTGAAAAAAATCGCGAGCAGTTTGATGTCGTGACAGCTAGGGCAGTTGCACGGATGTCCGTGCTTAGTGAGCTTTGTTTGCCGCTAGTAAAGAAAGGTGGTCACTTCCTTGCTTTGAAAGCGTCGAATACAGAGGAAGAGCTTCTAGCCGCAAGAGGTGCCATTTATATGTTGGGTGCTAAAGTTGAAGAGGATGTTCGTTTTGCTTTGCCAGAAGAGGAAAGCGAACGTCATATTGTTATTTTGAAGAAAACGAGACAAACGCCTCATAAGTATCCCCGGCGACCTGGTGTGCCGAATCGTGAGCCGCTCGAATAAATGGGTGCTTCGATGGCGTTATTATTAATTTATGGAAATTTAGGTTTTATCTATTGATTTTTTGGTATGATGAGTAGTGTATCTATGGAATCATACTGCTTGTGAGAATATTTTCTAAGCTAAGTTTTTGCTCTGTTGTCCGATAGAATTGATGCTCTTTTTTTACACAGCTTACTAAAGACATATAGTTTAAGTTCTAGTATACTTATACAATGACATTTATTTAAAGGGGTACCCACAAAATGAAACAACCATTTTCGAAATTATTGACACCTGAGGAACAATTGGGTTTAAACGAAAGTGTTGGGACGCATGGGGAAGCTTTAATTGAAATTCCGATTATTTCAATTAAGCCAAATCGCTTTCAACCAAGAACTATTTTTAATGAAGATAAAATTAATGAGCTGGCGGCTACGCTTGCACAGCATGGGATTATTCAACCGATTGTTGTTCGTGAGATGGAAGATGAAAAGTATGAAATCATTGCCGGGGAACGTCGTTGGCGTGCGGCATTAAAGCTAGGTTGGTCGACAATTCCTGCTATTATAAATAATTTAGATGATAATGAGACCGCCTCAATTGCTTTAATCGAGAATTTACAGCGCGAAGAACTTTCACCAATTGAAGAAGCATATGCTTATGAGAAGCTACTGGAGATTCACAGTCTAACACAAGAGGGACTAGCGATTCAGTTAGGTGTTTCTCAATCAACCATTGCCAATAAGCTACGGTTGCTTAAATTACCTGATTTTGTTCAACAAGCAGTATTACAGAAGTTGATTTCTGAGCGGCATGCACGGGCATTGATTCCGTTAAAAGATGAGGAAAAGCAGCAAAATTTGCTGACAGAAGTGATTGAGAAGTCTCTGAATGTACTACAGACAGAAGAAAGAGTCAAGAAACTGCTTGAGGGATCTGTCGAAGTGAAGAAACCAATGAAGAAGATTTTTAATAGTAACGTGCGGATAGCTTTTAATACGATCCGTCAGTCAATTGCGATGATTACTGAACATGGAATCGATGTTGAGTCATCTGAGGAAGAGTTTGATGATTTTTATCAAGTTGTGATTAAGATACCAAAGAAAAAGTAAGTTAGCATTGTGATAATCAATAAATATTAGCTATAGATCTTAAATGGAGTGCCAACAGCACTAATTGTTGGCGCTTATTTACTGCTTATGACTAGTTTGGTGCAAGGTTTTCCCTTAATTTGCAAATTTATTCCCTGCGTTTTTGAGTTTAAACCCACCAAATTTCCATGTTATCTATTGTAAAAACGTGATAGAATTGAGAGTAAGGAAAGAAGGTTCGTATATGAAGGGTAAAGTGATTGCGATTGCAAATCAAAAAGGTGGCGTCGGGAAGACGACCACGGCTGTAAACCTGGCAGCTTGTATTGCACATCTTGGTAAAACGGTACTTCTTGTCGATGTTGATCCACAAGGAAACGCGACTAGTGGTGTTGGTGTTGAGCGGGGTGATGTCGAGTATTGTATATATGATATTTTAGTGGAAGATATTCCTATCAAGAAAATTATTAAGGATACACAGATTGAAGGTCTTTACGTGATTCCTTCTACGATCCAATTGGCTGGTGCTGAAATTGAACTTGTGAACTCAATTTCACGGGAATCACGCTTGAAGCTTGCTATTGACAGTGTTAAAAATCATTTTGATTTTGTCGTGATTGATTGTCCGCCATCACTTGGATTATTGACATTGAATGCGTTAACAGCTTCTGATTCTGTCTTAATTCCAGTTCAGTGTGAGTATTATGCGTTAGAAGGGCTGACACAGCTGATCAATACCGTTCGCATGGTTCAGAAACACCTTAATAACCATTTGAAAATTGAGGGTGTATTGATGACGATGTATGACGCACGTACCAATTTAAGTAATCAGGTAATTGATGAAGTGCGGAAATACTTTGAGGACAAGGTTTACAAGACAATTATTCCGAGAAACGTTCGTCTGAGCGAGGCGCCGAGTCACGGGAAACCAATTATTACTTTTGATGCGAAGTCACGTGGGGCGGAAGTGTATTTAAATCTTGCAAGCGAGGTGATCGGGGTTGGCTAATAAGGGTAAATTATCGAGAGGTCTGGGCCGAGGATTAGATTCTTTGTTCCAGGTTGAGCAAATTGAAGCATCTGAAAATAAGGGCTTTATTTCTGAAGTGTTAATCAAAGATTTACGACCAAACCCTTATCAACCTAGAAAAACGTTTGATGAAAAAGCTCTAGAAGAGTTGAAGAAATCCATTATTGAAAACGGGATTATCCAACCGTTGATCGTACGTAAAAGTACAGTTAAAGGATTTGAAATAATTGCGGGTGAAAGAAGATTTCGTGCTGCAAAGTTAGCTGGACTCAGTTCTGTGCCGGTGGTCGTGCAGGAATTTAACGATTCTCAAATGATGGAAATTGCTTTACTAGAGAACTTGCAACGTGAAGACCTTTCTCCGATAGAAGAGGCAGAGGCTTATTATAACATTATGGAAAAATTGGAATATACGCAGGAAATGATTGCTGATCGTATGGGGAAAAGTCGTTCCCATGTTGCGAATTATCTTCGACTTCTGAGCTTGCCGAAAGATTTGAAAGCGCTTGTTAGTAAAGGTGATATATCTTTTGGACATGCTAAAGTGTTGCTGGGTATTAAAGAACCTGATGTGATGAAAGCGCTGGCAAAGCTGGTGGTAGATGAACAATTAAGTGTTCGTGAATTGGAGAAACTTGTAAGCAAGCCTATTCCACAAGAGAAAAAAGCCAAGAAAATTGTCCAGGAGCTTAATACGCATGAAAAACATTTTGTGAAAGAGAAAACTGAGGTTTTGCGCGAGCGCTTTGGAACTAAAGTTGCAATAAACGTTTCAGAAAAGGGTAAGGGTAATATTGAGATTAACTTCTTATCACTAGAGGATCTTGAACGCGTGTTGAAAATTTTAGGAGAGTAAATGTTCCACGTGGAACAATTTATGGATTTTAAATTGATGCTCCATGCTTGTATGGCTTTAGGAATCAAAAAAACAAATTGTACTTATAAATGAGATTAAGTAAACCAGAGTCTGTCATTTTAGAGAAAGTAGTTTGCAGCTTGAGACTTTAAATCTGTGGCAATGGTTAGTTATGAAATTGAATAGGTTTATGTTAGAATTTGATTGTATAACCTCAAGCTTGATGCAAGCTAAGTTATGAACCTAAAAGAAATTGTTCCACGTGGAACAATTCGTGTAAAAGTCCTAACTTATAAGGACTTTTTTATATGCCAGAAACAAAAACGTGCGTGTAAATGGTTTGAATGGATTTATGCTCAATCTGAAAATGAAAAGCGAATGAATAAGCATAATAAAAATATACATGAGGGAAGTGAGTAGGGTTTGGTAATAATCGGAACACTCGTGAATGGCATTTGTATTGTTCTAGGAACTGTTATAGGTTTAATGTTTCACTCAATTCCAGATAGAATTAAGGATAGTATATTAAAAGTTATAGGACTTTTTGTGATGTTACTAGGAATTCAGTCGGCAATTGAGGTTGAATCATATATAATACTACTTATAAGCCTTACTGTAGGAATCGCAATCGGTGAGGCTATTGATATAGATAACTGGTTTCAGAAGTTGGGTAACTGGGTTGGTAGAAGGCTAAGTAGACAGGGATCAAATATATCAGTAGGGTTTGTAACTGCAACGCTTTTGTTTGGTATTGGTGCCATGTCTATACTAGGATCACTGGATGCTGGACTAAGACATGATAATACCATCTTATTTACAAAATCATTTCTTGATGGCGTAACATCAATTGTTCTTGCATCAACACTTGGAATAGGCGTTATGCTATCAGCGGTTCCAGTTATGTTGTTCGAAGGTGCGGTGACGTTACTTGCTGTACAAATCGATTCATTAGTACCAGAAGCATTAATGAATGAAATTATCATGATGATTAATGCTACAGGGGGTATATTACTGATGGCGTTGGGATTTAATATGATTGGTGCTGCTAAGATTAAGGTGGCAAATATCTTACCGAGTTTAGTGATAGGCGTAATACTAGTTATCTTGATGAATTATTTTTAGAACATTAGAAAGGGGCGTATGACTAGCGTGGTTCAAGATGCATTTAATCAGATGATAGAAACTTTGACGAGTGCAGCTACATGGGGGAAAGTGCTAGACGCAGTGATTGACATCGTTATTATTCTGGTTTTATCTGAGATTGTTCTTAAAGTAATAAAAAAGATGATACGAAAGTTTCTAACACTTAAAAGAAAAACATGGCTACAATCGACACCTCAGCGTGAAAAGACAATACAGAAACTTCTTGAGAGCATTGTGTTATACTTAATTCGATTCCTAACGATACTCATTATATTAGCCGCAATGGGTGTCAATATGGGACCATTAATTGCTGGAGCGGGCGTAGTCGGGATTGCTTTAGGTTTTGGAACGCAAAACTTGATAAAAGATGTTATTGCAGGTTTTTTTATTATTTTTGAAAATCAATTTTCTGTAGGCGATGTTGTTGAGATCAATACTTTTAGAGGAACTGTTGATGAAGTTGGATTAAGAACGACAAAGTTGCATAGTGAAGCGGGAAGTTGTTTTATTATTCCTAACGGAAATATTTTATCTGTTATTAATGCAACAGATGAGAAAGTTCTAGAAAAAGATGGGGCAAAGCAAGTTACACACCCCCGTTCGAAGGGAAGTAGGACAAGGTATGGAAGAAAAGGTCTTTAATTTACATGATATTGTTGAAATGAAAAAGGAACATCCTTGTGGAACAAACAGTTGGAAAGTGATTCGGTTAGGAATGGATATCCGAATTAAGTGTCAAGGCTGTGGGCATAGTGTCTTAATTCCTAGGAAAGAATTTGCTCGAAAGATGAAAAAGGTTGCTGTTCACGCAGCAACGGAAGCAGAAGCATAAAGTGCTTTCAAACCATTAAGATGAAGAGAAGGAGAAAATAATATGGCTTTAACAGCAGGAATTGTAGGGCTACCAAATGTAGGGAAGTCAACATTGTTTAATGCAATTACGCAAGCGGGTGCAGAAATGGCAAACTATCCATTTTGTACAATCGACCCCAATGTCGGCGTTGTAGAAGTACCAGATCAACGTTTGAACAAATTGACAGAGCTAGTAGTGCCAAAGAAAACAGTACCAACAGCGTTTGAATTCACAGATATTGCTGGTATTGTAAAAGGTGCAAGTAAGGGTGAGGGGTTAGGAAATAAGTTCTTAGCACATATCCGTAATGTAGATGCTATTTGTCATGTGGTGCGTAGTTTCGAGGATGAAAATATTACCCACGTTTCAGGAACCGTTGATCCAATGTCAGATATTGAGGTTATTAATTTAGAGTTGATTTTAGCAGATCTTGAATCCGTTGAAAAGAAATTGCAACGTGTTGGCAAGCTCGTTAAGCAAAAGGATAAAGAAGTTATGGCAGAGCATGAGGTACTTCTTCAACTAAAAGAAGCCTTTGATGCGGGGAAACCTGCTCGTGCATTGTCTTTGACAGATGAGCAAATGAAAATTGTTAAATCAATGCATTTGTTAACGACCAAACCTGTTCTTTATGTAGCCAATGTAGCTGAGGATGATGTGGTAGATGCAGCAAACAATCAGTATGTACAGTTAGTTCGCGCGTTTGCGGCAAAAGAGAATGCGGAAGTAATAGTGGTTTGCGCAAAAATTGAGAGTGAGTTAGCAGAACTTGATGGTGATGAGAAGCAAATGTTTCTTGATGAAATTGGCATTGCTGAATCTGGACTGGATCAATTGATTCGTGCGGCTTATAATCTATTGGGACTAGCTACTTACTTCACTGCTGGTGTACAAGAGGTACGTGCATGGACATTCCAGAAAGGAATGAAAGCACCAGCTTGTGCCGGCATTATTCATACTGATTTTGAAAGAGGGTTTATTCGATCTGAAACAGTTTCATACGATGATCTCGTGGAGTATGGTTCTATGTCAGCAGCCAAGGAGGCTGGTAAGGTGAGATTAGAGGGTAAGGAATATGAAGTGAAAGATGGCGACGTCATGCACTTTAGATTTAATGTCTAGTCATTTCGAGCAATTATTCTTCAAGTAGTTATTCTTTAAGCATATAGTTTTGCCGCTGAGTGGGAAGCGAGTGAAAAGCCATATATATAATCGGTAGTAATAATGAAAGATATTAGAGGCAGGCTGCAGTAGATGTAAATCGATTGCTAGCCTGCTTTTTTATTATTTGGTAAAGAATGTTTAAGGGAAATACAATCTAGAATTAGATTTAATAATCGTATGGGATTTGATTGAATTTTATGCTTATATGTGCTATAGTTAACAATTGCGAGTAATTGATTTAATTGCTCCTTGCTCTTATTGAAAGAGCCGCATAGACCAAAAGGAGGTGACCAGGATGAACAAGTATGAAATTATGTACATCATCCGTCCGGACATTGAAGAAGAAGCAAAGACTGCATTGGTAGAACGCTTTGGTGCGATTTTAACTGATAACGGTTCTGAAATTCTTGAAACAAAAGATTGGGGTAAACGTCGTTTAGCCTATGAAATCAATGACTACCGTGATGGATTTTACGTGATTGTAAACGTACAAGCAGAAGATGCAACGGCGACTAAAGAGTTTGATCGTCTTGCTAAGATCAGCGAAGATATCATTAGACATTTGATTGTTAAAGAAGAAGAATAATTGAAACGTATTATATGGAAATGCCTGAAATGAAAGGTGTTTAGAACTTAAGGAGTTGATTTTGCATGTTGAATAGAGTTGTTTTAGTTGGTCGTTTAACAAAGGATCCAGACTTTAAAATGACAGGAACAGGTACAGCAGTTGCTAATTTTACAATTGCCGTTAACCGAACCTTTACGAATAACCAAGGGGACAGAGAAGCGGACTTTATTTCAGTTGTAGTTTGGCGTCGTCAAGCTGAGATTGTTAATCAGTACGTTAAAAAAGGAAACCTGGTTGGTGTTGATGGAAGAATTCAAACACGTAATTATGAAGGACAAGATGGCAAACGCGTTTATGTTACTGAAGTAGTTGCTGAAAGTGTTCAGTTCCTTGAACCAAAAGGTTCATCATCACATGCAAACCAAAATGATTATAGTTCTGTTGAACCACCTAATTTTGAGCAAGATCCATATCAAAATCAAAATGCTGGAAGAGGAAACTCTTTCACTAAATTAGATGAAGATCCTTTTGCTAAGAATGGCAAGAAAATTGACATTTCAGAAGATGATCTTCCGTTCTAATCATTCCTAATAGAAAGGAGACGACCACAATGGCAGGTATGCGTAAAGGCGGACGTCAAAAAAGAAAAAAAGTTTGTTTTTTCACTTCAAACGGAATCACTCACATTGACTATAAAGATACAGAGCTTTTGAAAAAGTTTATCTCAGAACGTGGAAAGATTCTTCCGCGTCGTGTGACTGGCACAAGAGCAAAATATCAACGTAAATTGACAATTGCAATTAAAAGAGCAAGAATCGTTGCTTTGTTACCATTTGTAGCAGAGGAAAGATAAAAAGAGCATTGAGCGAATATTTAGCACTGGTTTTGATACCAGTGCTTTTTTAATGTCTGGATTTATAATTAATGATGTTGTTTTTGAAAGTAATCTTCTTCCCCCTTCATAGGCAAATTTCTTAATAGCGTTAAATAGCTCTTAATATTCGCCTATTTTTATAGTTTGCTTAGCAAATTTTTATCCCACATGCAGGAGAGAAACTGTATCGTATTTTCTAAAAAAATAAAGATAAGGCTAGAAAAAAGCAAAAAATGCGCCAATAAAACTTATTGAATGCTAATTTATGACATAAAAGTCGTTTTTCTTGACCCAATTGCCTCTCAGGGATATGATGTAAAAGCATTATTTACTAATAATCCTAGTTATGAACTGTACCATGTTAACTCTTGTAAAATAGAATGCTTATTACATTTTCGATCCTCGGAAGTGGTGCTTTTTGCGCCCAATTTTAATCAAAAAAAGTAGGTATATTTATGTTTCTGTGGAGTTTGGTAGCGGTAGATATTTTTTAAAAGGGAGAGAACGCATATGAGTCAATTTATTCGAAGAAAGAAAATGCCGATTGTTGCAGTAACTGTTATGCTTGTCTATTTGATGCAGGTGATATTGGTACCAATTTCATTAGCAGAGGCTGCAGAGACGGTGACACCAAGAATGGGGAACCAAAACCTTGATGTTGATATTGCACCAGTTACGGCAACAATCGAATCAGGGCAGACAGGCGAGTACAAATTAAGTTTTAAAGTAACTGGTTCAACAACAGAATATCAGAATGCAAATCTAGTTGTGATGTTACCGTCAAATGCTCGTTTTACCCAGCCTTTATCTGAACTTGTCATTGCAGGGGTAACACCAACCTATGATGAAAGTAGCATGAAACTTAGCTATCGTTTTCCAACACTGACATCAGGTCAGGCTTATTCTACTATTATCCGCGTAGTACCTGACAACGGAACAACGCTCAATAATACGAAATTGAAAGCAACGGCAGAGTTCAGTGCTACTGGTTTCGCCAAAGTGACAGAAACCGCTGAAATCACTGTGACGTCTGCGGTTCCAGTAAATATCAACAAAAGTTTTGCTGGTGTGGTTGGAGGAGAAACGACGACTGTCCCAACGGTTGGAACTAATGGGACGTGGAAAATTAAAGTCAGTATTCCAAAAACACAGACGGGCATGTTGTATTTGAAGCCTGGTAGCACGATTACTATTAGTGATAAATTACCATCTACACTTACTTTTGTTAGTGCTAGTGATGGTGGCAAGGTAAATAATGGTACAGTTTCTTGGCAATTCACAGTACCAACGCTTGCTGAGCAAGCAGGTATGGATGACATTTTTTCAAAAGAGGTATCGTTAGTAACAACATTTAATAATAGTTGTAAACCCGGTACTGTAATTACTAACACAGCGACCGTGACAGCAACTGAATATGAACAGACTTCAACATTCTCAAAGAGTGGTAGTGATTCTGTCACGATCGCAACTAATAATGGAAGTGATTTTGTCGACACCAATGGTGATAACCTTGTACCGCTTCATTTTGGCCCTGCGGATGCATTCGGTAATATTTCAACAACAGCGAATCCGAATCCACATGTCTATGATACGGCGACTTTGCGCTTTGGTGCTGGTGTTGCCGCAATGTATAGTGATTCGTTAACAAAGGAGTATGACGACTATACGATTACTTATACGATCGATCCTGATCTTAATCTAGAGCGGATTTACAATCCAACCTATCGCTTTAGACCAAATTCAAAAACAGACTTGCCACTGAAAAACCAGCCAAAGATGGATATCTATATTTCGCAAAATAATGGAGCGACATGGCAAAAAGTTGTGGCAAATGCCGCGACGGATACCTGGTTTGAACTATCTGATTACGGTGTACCAAAAGGAACCCATATTGATAAGGTCAAACTCGACTATACTTATGCACCGGCTGGAATATCTGGCATCCGTTTATACTTTGATTTTTCTGTGAAGAAAGGCGCCACTGGGGAAGTGAAAAATTCAATCGTGTACGATGCGAATGGATACACTAAATCAGGAGCAAAAAATCATTCAGTTTTTAATGAAACGAGTGTATCAGAAAACCGTGGGCCAAGAACGGCGCAGATTGATCCAACACCAGTAGGTAAAGCACCAACTGCAAGAACAACGATCAGATTCGATAATGCTTTAGAGGGTAATACCGTAACAGCAGGCGATAATCGGATAACTGCAAGCCTCATCAATGATTCTAGTTCGATTGTTCGTATGAAAAAGCCATTTCAGGCCATGCTACTTTTGCCTCAAGGGGTTAAATTAAAGTCAGATCCCAAAGTCAAATATACAGGCGCAACAGGTATAACGACAACATCGGGCGGAAGCTATGTTGTTGTTACTGATAATTATAATGGTACTGGTCAGCAACTCGTAAAAGTGAGTTGGAATGATTTAGAGCTTGCACCAGGTCAAGCACTGAGTGCTGGGTTAGATGTGAGCATTTCTGGCACAGCTCCACCAACTTTGAATATGAGCGTCTACGGTTTCTCAGGGGACACAGCGCTTGCAGCCACAGCACCATCCAACCCGAGTAGTATCACAGATTCATCGGCAGAGACAGACGTGGATGATCTCAATGGCGATGGCAACAAAGCACAAAAGAGAATCAAGTCGGGAAATACATATAACATCACAAATAGCGTCAATGTCCAGACCGAAAAATCTGTCAAAGGAGATCTCGATACTACGTACTCTTCCATGGGGCATGCGTCACCAGGTGGCGTTATCAGCTACCAATTAAAGCTAACGAATACAAATGGTGTGCCCATTGAAAACATGACACTAATAGATGTCTTGCCTAGTGTTGGCGATCTTGGTATTACCGATAACGCCAATCGTGGTAGTAAGTTCACACCAAAGCTAACAGGTCCAATTGTGCTTCCAGCAGAGTGGGCGGATAAAGTCGAGGTTTCTTATAGTACTGCCAAGAATCCAAAACGCGATGATTTATATAAAAATGTTACATATCCAACAACGACAACTAAACCACAAAATCCAGCTGGTGCCACCGACCCTGCTTGGGTGAGTGAATCAAATGTGAAAAATTGGGGCGATATTTATAGTTTTAAAATCGCAATGAAACCTGGTGTGAAATGGGTAGCAGGTCAGAATATTAATATTAAGATCAACATGAAAGCGCCTAGTTACGAAGAATTCACAGATAAAACATTGATGGATGCTAGTGTTGATGAGACGCAGCGAGCAGCGTGGAATTCATTTGCTTTCACTGCAAACAACCTTCAAGCAGTGGAACCTGCTCGTGTCGGTGTCGTTGTGAACGCGACTTCTCCGTCTATTAGTAAGGATGTGGAAGGGAAGCAACACCATGATTTAGCCAATCGTAGCGACACTTTCACATGGAATGTGAAAGCGACATTTGGCAGTACGCCATCAAGCTGGACGCAAGCAGAATTAACCGATAGTGTGAACAGTATGCTTGAAATTGTTGATGTCGAAATCGTTGATGAGAACAATGCGAATGTTGAAAACAAGGGAACACTTAGTACGGCAGGAAATGTTGTATCTTTTAAACTAAAACCCGATGGGAACGGAAAGTATACCTATCTTGCTGGTCACACCTATACCATGAAAATCAAGACGAAAATCAAGAGTTCAGCGACGGATATTGAGCTTTCACCTTATATGACTGCGGGCGGTATTCCTAACCAAGCGGAGCTTTTATTTGGTAAGTCGAGTAAAATCCTGTCTGAGAGCCCAACTGTATCAACACCGAAAGTGGATCCAAAAATTAAGAAAGATGTTGAATCAAAGAAACACTACGATCTAAAAAATAAAGCGGATGTCTTCACTTGGAATATCGAAACGACTTTCGGTAATACGACCGCTGCTTGGTCGCAGGCAATGATCTCTGATAAAGTCAATGGTTTATTTGATATTGTTGGCGTTTCAGTCGTTGATGAAAAGAATGTGCCTGTCAACGGGATATTATCAACTGCAAACAACAATATTGAGTTTAAAATCAATAGTCAAAATGGTGGATACGCTTTTCTAACTGGTCATACCTATACTATGAAGATTACAGCAAAGCTAAAATCAACAGCAACGGATGCACAGCTTGCGCCTTATATCAAAGATGGTGGTGTTCCAAATCAAGCTGTACTGACATTCGGCAATCCCGTACAGACAGTTAGCTCCGAAATCGTGACTGTGTCACCACCTGTTGTTAATCCGAAGATCAATAAGACCGTAGAAGAGGAAGCGCAGCATCACTTAGAGAATCGTAACGATCCATTCTCATGGGAAATCAAAACGACATTTGGTAACACAACAGCGTCATGGACACAGGCAAAGATAAGCGATCAAGTCAACAGTGTTTTTGATATTACCGGGGTAACAATTGTAGATGAGACAGGTAGAAATGCACTAGGAGACGGGGTGCTCACAAACACCAATAACAATGTCATTTTCACACTCAATCAACAAGCAGGTAGTTATGCTTATCTTGCCGGTCACACCTATACGATGACAATTACGGCCAAAATCAAGGATACTGTTTCAGATAGTGAACTTGCCCCTTACATGAAGGATGGCGGAATTCCAAATCAGGCAGAACTGGCCTATGGCAATAACAACAACGTGATTCAATCTGACAAACCAACGGTGGTACCACCAAAAGTGACGCCAACTATTCATAAGGAGGTTGCAGGAAAAGCGCAACATAATCTTAGTTCTCGTGACGAGAGTTTTGACTGGCATTTGCAAACCACCTTTGGTAATACAACAGCACTTTGGTCTGATGCAAAGATTACCGATCATGTTAGTGAGCTACTAACGATCACAAGTGTAAAAGTGGTTAATGAACTTGGACAAGATGTTTCAGGAAATGGAACGCTCAATTCGAACGGAAACAATATCAATTTTACACTTAAAAAACAAAATGGTAGCTACGCGTACTTAGCAGGGCATACCTATACGATGACGATTACGACAAAGATTAATAGTGCTGTATCGGAAAGTGATTTGGCGCCGTTTGTGAAAACGGGTATTCCGAATCAGGGAACGTTTACATATACCGATACATCTGAAACTGGTTCAAGGACGATTACTTCAGAGAAGCCAATTGTGATGCCAAGCACAACACCAACAAGTATTCATAAAAATGTTGAAGGAAGTGCGCAATATACGCTGAACGATCTGGACAAATCATTTGAATGGCATATCAATACAACCTTTGGCAACACGACAACTTCGTGGACGACTGCAAAGATCACAGATCAAGTTAGTAACCTACTTGTGGTTACCGATGTGAAAATTGTCGATGAGAAAGGTACGAATGTCACAGGAAATGGCACGCTTACGACAACGAATAACAAAGTGGAGTTCTCACTGGCGCAGAAGCAAGGTAGCTACGCATACCTAGCTGGCCATACCTATAAAATGACGATTACCACTAAAGTGAAACAAGATTTGACTGATGAACAGTTGGCAACAGCTATTAAAGATGGTGGTATTCCTAATCAAGCGAGTCTCACATCTGGCAATGGTAGTGATGTGATGGTATCTGAACAACCAACAGTCACGTTTAAAGAGACAGCACCAACCATTCATAAAGATGTTGAAAACAAGTCGACGCTTGATCTAATCGGTTTGCATGACAGCTTTGACTGGCATATTAAGGCCACACTTGGTAATACGACAGCTTCATGGAATGATGCGAAAATCACGGATCAAGTGAATCCATTACTCGATATCACGAATATTAAAGTGGTTGATGAAAAAGGAAATGACGTGACAAAGAGTGGCCAGTTGACAAATGTCAATAACCTTGTCGAATTCACATTTGCAAAACAAAATAATAGTTACGCATATCTTGCTGGTCATACCTATACGATGACGATGACAACAAAAATCAAAGATAGTGCAACGAATGAACAAATTGCAACAGTCATCAAGGCCGGTGGCATTCCAAACCAAGCGAGTTTGATATATGGGAACAGCGGGAAAACAATTCAATCAGAAACGCCGACAGTTAAACCACCGGCAGTAGCACCAACGCTTCATAAAGATGTAGAGGGAAGTAGCCAATTCGTTCTCGCAGATCGTAATGACGCATTTACTTGGCATGTGAAAGCATCATTTGGCAATACGACAGCGATGTGGTCAACGGCGAAAATCAGCGACCAAGTGAGCGACCTTTTCAATATCGTTTCTGTCAAAGTTACAGATGCCAATGGAGATGTGACAAGTAATGGGACGCTTACGACCAAGAATAATCTTGTGGAGTTCTCGCTTAATCCGCAAAATGGCAGCTATGCTTATCTGGCAGGTCAAACTTATGATTTGGCGATTACGGCAAAAATAAAACCAACAGTTACTGAAGCAGAGCTTGCTCCGTATGTCAAAAACGGCGGTATTTCAAACCAAGCTAATCTAGCCTATGGCGATGGTGGAACGGTGATAAAATCAGAAAAACCAACCGTAGTACCACCAATAATTCAGCCGCAAATTCATAAAGATGTTGAAGGTGAAAGCAAGCATACTCTAACCAATCGGTCTGATGAATTTAGCTGGCATGTGAATACAACTTTTGGCAACACAACAGCTTCATGGGAAGAAGTGAAGATGACTGACAAAGTCAATGATGCTTTGAAAATAACCAATGTGACAGTAGTTGATGAGTCTGGTGCAAATGTCACGGATAACGGCATATTGTCAACCAAAAATAATCAAGTTGAATTCGTATTAAAACCAGTTGCGGGAAGTTATAACTACCTAGCAGGTCATACGTATACAATGACAATCAAAACAAAAATTAAAGATTCAGTCACTGATGTACAACTGGCACCTTACATCAAAGACGGTGTTCCAAATCAAGCCGAGTTTGTATTTGGTGATAGTGGTCAGGCAATTTATTCGGAAGAACCAACCGTGGTTGCACCATCAATCGCGCCGGAAATTCACAAAGACATTGAAGAGATGGCACAGCATCAGTTGGAAAATAAAGGTGACACGGTTAGCTGGCATGTGAATACGACATTTGGTAACACGACAGCGACATGGGCTGAGGCAACAATCACTGACGAGGTCAGTAATCTACTTGAAATTACTGATGTAAAAGTCACCAATAAAGCAGGTGATGATGTCACAAATACTGGTACATTGACAACAACAAATAATAAAATTGAATTTAAGCCAAATAAACAAGATAACAGTTATACGTATTTGGCAGGCGAAACATATACGATGACAATTAATACAAAATTGAAATCGACAACAACGGAAGAAATGCTAGCGCCAGTGCTGAAAAGTGGCATTGCAAATCAAGCAGGCTTTACGTATGGTAGTGCCGGAGAAGCCATCCAGTCAGAAGTGCCAATACTGTTTGTACCAACAATCACACCGGAGATTCACAAAGATGTGGCTGGTAAGTCTCAGCATGAATTAACCAACCATAATGATGCATTTACATGGAATGTCACAACAAAGTTTGGTAACACCACATCAGCCTGGACAAAGGCTGTGATCACAGATCAAGTGAATCCTTTGTTTGAAATCATGAGTGTGAAAGTCTTTGATGAAAATGGCATAGATGTCACGTCAAGTGGCACCTTGACAACGGCAGGAAACAATGTCAACTTCGTATTACCGATGCAAAATGGTCGTTATGATTATCTAGCTGGTCACACTTATAAAATGGAGATCACTGCGAAAATCGCTGCGTCAACAACAGATGAGCAATTAGCACCCTTTATCAAAGCAGGCGGGGTGCCGAACACAGCTCAATTTACCTATAGCGATGATGGTGTACTAATATCTGAGACGCCAATGGTAACAGTGCCAGCAGTCTATCCAAAAATGGAGAAAGATATCAATGGAAAATCACAATATAGTTTGTTAACACGTGATGAGTCATTTAACTGGAATGTAAAAACAAGCTTTGGTAATACGACAGCATCATGGACAGAAGCCGTTATCACAGATGATGTAAATGATGTATTTGAAATCACTGATGTAGCGATTGTTGATGAGAATGGTACCAGCGTCGAGGATAAAGGAACACTTACGACTGCCGATAACCAAGTTATTTTTACTATGAATGAGCAAAATGGTAGCTACGCTTACTTAGCAGGTCACACCTATACGATGACGATCACGACGAGCATAAAAGATAAAGCCATTGTAAGTGACGCTCAGCTAGCACCATATATCAAGGATGGTGGCATTCCGAACCAAGCTGAGCTTGCTTATGGACAGGCGGGGAATGTGGCCCAGTCGAATACGGCACTTGTGACACCACCGTCTGAGAAACCAGCAATTGATAAGGATGTAGAAGGAAAAGCTCATCACAACTTATCAAATCGCAACGATAAATTTAGTTGGCATATCACAACGACATTTGGAAACACGACGGCGTTATGGTCAGAAGCGAAGATGACAGACCAAGTCAATGATGTTTTTGATATCATTGATGTAACTGTAACTGATGCATCGGGCAATGATGTAACAACGAAAGGAACACTGACAACAACAGATCATCTTGTTTCATTTGTACCAGAAAAACAAGATGGAAGTTACACGTATCTGGCTGGTCAAACGTATACAATGACGATCGAGACAAAGATCAACGATTCTGTGACAGACAGCGAACTGTCTCCTTATATCACAGGTGGCGGAATTCCAAACCGAGCCGATTTAACGTATGGTAATGGGAAAACGCTTCATTCAGGGGAACCAACTGTAGCGCCACCAACCAATGCGGCACTTATCCAAAAGGATGTTGAAGGAAAAACAAGCTATCAATTGACGGAACGTAATGAAACATTTGATTGGCATGTGACAACAACTTTCGGTAACACAACGGCAGCGTGGACTGAAGTGAAGATTATTGATGAAGTGAACAGTCTCCTAGATGTCACAGCTAAAACAATTGTCGATGAAAATAATCAGCCTGTTGCAGGCACTTGGGTCGAGACTGGAAACCATATTGAGTTTTTACCGGACAAGGTTGCTGGTAGTTATGCTTATCTATCAGGCCATACCTATACGATGACAATCACAACAAAGATCAAAGATACGACTACTGATGAAGCATTGGCGCCGTTTGTCAAAGCTGGAATTCCGAATAAAGCTTCATTAAGCAATGGTAGCGCAACAGCAATTGAAACAGGTAGCCCGGCCGTGCTTCCACCTGCTCAACTGCCAACATTAAATAAAAGCGCCAAGGGAAAACCTCATCTTGAATTAACAGATCGGGGCGAAGTATTTACTTGGGAAGTTCAAACGACCTTTGGTAATACAACAGCATCATGGTCTGATGTGAAAATCACAGATAAGGTCAACAGTTTACTTGAAATTACTAAAATTACTGTGCTTGACGAGAATGATACTGATGTTATCAGTAACGGGACGATCACGCCAATAACGGATAACAACGTGATCTTTGCACTGGACAAGAAATCGGATAGCTATGCTTACTTAGCAGGTCACACCTATACGATGAAGATTACTGCAAAGATTAAAGATGATGTCACAGAGGCTGAATTAGCACCGTATATCAAGGATGGTGGTATTTCGAACCAAGCGAAGCTCACAGTGGATGGTACGGTATTACCTTCTAATCAACCAACTGTAACTGTTCCGGCGATCGCACCGACTGTTTCAAAGGACATTGAAAATAGTGATCATTACGAGTTGGCTAATCGTGATGAGACATTTGAATGGCATGTGGCGACTACGTTTGGCAATACGACAGCTTCTTGGAAACAGGCTGTGCTGACGGATCAAGTCAACAGTTTGCTTGAGGTCACAGATGTGACAGTAGAAGATGGAAAAGGGAATGATGTAACAGATAACGGTACGCTCACAATTGAAGAAAATCAGATTGAATTCACACTCGATCAAAAGTCTGATAGTTACGCATATTTAGCTGGTCAGACTTATCAAATGACGATTAAGACGAAGTTAAAGACAAGTATAACAGAAGAAGATCTAGCGCCGTATATCAAAGATGGCGGGATTCCAAATCAAGCAAACTTAGCATTCGGCAACGGTGGTAACTCGATTGAGTCAGGGAAACCAACACTGGTGATCCCGAGTAAGAATCCAGAAATCAGCAAAGATGTTGAAGGAAAATCACATCATACGCTAAAGAATCGTGATGATGCATTTGAATGGAACGTAGAGACAAGCTTTGGCAATACGACAGCATCGTGGAATGAAGCGATTATCACAGATGACATTAATCCAATTTTTGAAATCACAGCAATCACGGTTGTCGATGAAGATAACCACAATGTCACAAGTAATGGCGTATTGACGGATCTTTCAAACAACCAGGTTCAGTTCACGCTCAATCAAAAAGATGGTAGTTATGCTTATCTAGCTGGTCATACCTATACGATGACGATCACGACGAAGATCAAAGATAGCGTGACCGATGAAGTATTAGCACCTTATATTGAGGATGGTGGTATTTCGAATCAAGCAGGATTGGCTTATGGTCATGCTGGTGAGTTGATTGAAACAGGCACACCGACTGTTGTGCCACCATCGGTCAATCCAACGATTGTCAAGAAAGTGAATGGAGAAACGCATTATCAGCTGACAAATCGAGGCGATGATTTTTCATGGACGATTGAAACCTCTTTTGGTAATACAACCACATCGTGGACTGAGGCGAAAATCTCTGATCAAGTCAATCCTGTCTTTGCGATTTCAAGTGTGACAGTAATCGATCAAGCATCAGGCGAGGATGTCACAGGTTCTGGTACTTTATCAACAAGTAATAATCTTGCCGAGTTCACACCTGATCAAAAAGATGGTAGTTATACGTACTTAGCCGGACATACTTATGTGATGACAATCAATGCAAATATCAAAGCAGATATCACCGAAGAACAATTGGCGCCGTATATCAAAGCTGGTGGTGTACCAAACCAAGCGACTCTTGCCTTTGGTCATGCAGGAAACGTCATGGAGTCAGGTGAGCCTAAAGTAGCACCACCAACAATTGATCCATCCATCAAAAAGGATATCAATGGACAAGCACAATATGATTTGAAGAACCGTGATGAGGCATTCGAATGGCATGTGGAAACGGCTTTTGGAAACACAACTGCAAGCTGGACAGAGGCTATCATCACTGATCAAGTCAATGACCTATTTGAAATCACAGAAATCACGGTTACCGATGAGGCGGGCAACGATGTCATTGATAATGGCACGATGACACCGACCACGGAAAACAATGTGGAATTCGCGCTAGAGAAAAAGAATGATAGCTATGCTTATTTAGCGGGTCATACCTATAAAACGACCATCAAAGCGAAAATCAAAGCAGATGTAAAGGATGAAGAATTAGCACCTTATATCAAAGATGGTGGTATTTCAAATCAGGCAGTACTTAGCTTTGGCGATACGGGGAAACCGATTGAATCGAGTAAAGCAGTCGTCACACCACCACCAGTTGCGCCAACAATCAATAAAGATGTGCAAGGAAGTAGCCAATATCAATTAGTTAATCAAGATGAGGCCTTTGAATGGCATGTGACAACGACTTTTGGCAATACGACGGCATCGTGGACAAAAGCCGCCATCACAGACCAAATCAATCCTTTACTGGAGATCACCGATGTAACGGTTGTCAATGAAAGTGGCACCGATATGACGGATGATGGCCAGTTAGTAACCATTGATGACAACAATCTTATTACTTTTACGCCTAAAGAGAAGGATGGTAGCTATACCTATTTAGCGGGTCATACCTATACGATGACGATCAAAACAAAGCTGGAAGACGATGCCACGGATGAAGTGCTAGCACCTTATATCAAAGATGGTGGGATACCAAACCAAGCTATTCTGCACTTTGGAAATGATAGTACGTTACTCTCTGGTGGGGCAACAGTTACGCCACCAATCGTCAATCCGGCAATCGAGAAAGACATTGAAGGCAAAGCACAATATAACCTAACAGGTCTCGATCAAACTTTTGATTGGCATATAGAAGCGGCTTTCGGTAACACAACGGCAAGCTGGACAGAGGCCATGATCACTGACGAAGTCAATCCATTACTTGAGATTACCAAAGTCATCATCGTTGATGAGAATGGAGCAGATGTCTCAGATAAAGGGACGCTAACACAGGAAAATAATCAAATTATTTTCTCATTCAATCAGGAAGCGGACAGTTTCACTTATTTAGCGGGTCACACCTATAAAATGACGATTAGCACAAAGTTAAAAGCAGATGTCACAGGTGAAGAGCTAGCACCTTATATTAAGGATGGCGGGATATCCAATCAAGCCGAACTGCACTTTGGTGATGATGGAAGTGTCACTCAAACCGGAAAGCCAAAGGTCACCTTGCCAAGTGAAGAGCCGACAATATCAAAAGATATAGAAGGTGAAGCACAATACGATTTAACCAATAAAAAGGATTCCTTTGACTGGCATGTAGTTACAACATTTGGCAATACAACCGCCTCATGGACAGATGCTAAGATCATTGACGAAGTCAATCCACTTTTAAATATTACCAAGGTTACTGTGGTTGATGAATTCGGTAACGATGTCACAGATGATGGAAGCCTTGTTAGCATTCAAGATAATAAGGTGACGTTCACGCCTGAGCCGGACGAACTGACTGGTTATACGTATTTAGCTGGACATACCTATACGATGACGATTAAAACTGCACTGAAAAGTGATGTAACTGATCAAGTGTTAGCACCGTTTATTCAAGCAGGCGGTATTTCAAATCAAGCAACTTTAACCTTTGGTGCTAATCCTCATGAGATTGAAACGGGCACGCCGATAGTCGTATTCCCAGTAGAGAATCCAATCATCAGCAAAGATGTTGAAGGTGCTGCGAAATACGAGGTGACAAATCGTGATCAAGAATTTGACTGGCATGTGGTGACGACATTTGGCAATACGACAGCGTCATGGGCAGGTTCAACGCTTGTGATTACTGATAAAATTAATCAACTGCTAACAGTTACTGAAATCAAGATTGTTGATGAAAACAACATGGATGTGACGCCAAATGGAACACTTGCAGTGGATGCTGACAATCAGGTAACATTCACTTTAAATGAGCAGGCAGGTAGCTTTGACTATCTAGCTGGTCATACCTATACGATGACAATCACAACGAAATTAAGAGAAGATGCGACCGATGCTGAAGTGGCACCATATGTCACAGCTGATGGATTAACGAATCAAGCGACATTGCAGTTCGGTGAGCACGAGTCAATGATCTATACGGGTAAACCAGCCGTTGTGCCACCAACAGTTTTGCCGCTAATCAGTAAGCAGATTGAAGGACAAGCATCCTACGAGCTGTCTGACCGAAACGAAGTAGTGGACTGGACGATCGAAACGAGCTTTGGTAATGCAACAGGCAATTGGTCCGACGCGAAGTTGGTCGATCAAGTGAATGAAGTGCTGGAAATTACGGATGTAGTGGTCACGAATAAGGAAGGCGATACCGTATCAAGTGCGGATAATGTTTCGATTGTGAATAATCAGGTAACATTTACGCCTGAGAAGCAATCAGGTAGCCATGCCTACCTTGCTGGTGACATCTATTCAATGACAATTTCTACGAAAATAAAAGGCACTGCGACGGAAGCAGATTTAGCGCCATACATTAAATCTGGTATTCCAAATCAAGCGAAATTGGTGTTCGGTGATGGTACTGCAGAGGTTATTTCAGGTGCACCAACGCTAAGCATACCAGCAACAAACCCTGATATTCATAAAGATATCGAGGGAGCCACTCACTATGAACTTGTGAACGTAGATCAAGCATTTAATTGGCAGATTGAAACAGCCTTTGGTAATCAATCGGCTTCATGGTCAGATGTGAAAATAACTGATCAGATAAATCCTTTGCTTGAGATTATGGATGTAAGGGTAACGGATGAAAACGGTGTCAATGTAACCAATCAGGGTGTTGTGACGACGGATGACAATCAGGTTGAATTCACGCCGAATAAACAGGCAGGTAGTTATACTTATCTAGCCGGTCAAACGTATACGATGACGATTACGACCAAAATCAGGGCAACAGCAACAGATGCAGAATTAGCACCGTATATGAGAGAGGGCGGTATTCCAAATCAGGCACTACTTGTAATTGACGACTCAAATGCACCGATTGTGTCTGAAGTAGCAACGGTAATGCCACCAATTACTGTGCCAACAGTAGAGAAAACAATCGAAGGAAAACCTTACTATAATTTAACGAATAGAGATGACATTTTTAACTGGAAAGTGAAAGCTAGTTTTGGTAATAACCCATCATGGTCAGAGGTTAAGCTGGTTGATCAGGTGAATGAAGTCTTTGATATTGTCAGTGTAACGGTCGTTGATGAAAACGGCAATGATGTGTCTGACAATGGAACAGTTTCGATAGTGAGCAACAAGGCCGAGTTCAAGGTTGACAAGCAATCGGATACTTATGATTACTTGGCGGGGCATACGTATACGATGACGATTGCTACGACGATTAAGGATGATGTCACAGAAACGGAATTAGCGCCTTATATTGCGAAGGGGGGCATTCCGAACCAGGCAAGTTTGTCATTTGGTGATTCCAAGGAAGCAATTTTCTCAGAAGAGCCAACAGTGATGCCACCAACGGACGATCCATTTATGCATAAGGATGCAGCTGGTGAGATGAGCTATCAGATCCCTAGCTATGATGCATCATTCGACTGGCATGTGACAACAAACTTTGGCAATAAAACTGATCAGTGGGCTTCAGCAACGATTACTGATGAAGTCAATGATTTGCTTGAGATTGAACATATCACAATTGTAGATGAAAACAATCAAGATGTTAGGTCAAACGGTGAACTGATTGTCTCAGATAATAAAGTTGAGTTTAAGCTAATCGAAAAAGCGGGTACGTATAATTACCTAGCTGGTCATACGTATACAATGACCATTACGACAAAAATCAAAAACACTGTCACTAGCAAAGAGTTGGCAACAGCGATTGAAGCAGGCGGCATACCGAATCAAGCGAAGTTATCAACAAGTGACACGGATAAAATTGAGTCAGAAACACCGGTGGCTATACCGCTAGCACCAGTAGAACCAGAAATTGTGAAGACCGTTGAAGGTAATGATCATTACGATATCGTTGACCGTAACGAGCCATTTAATTGGCAAGTCGTTGCTTCATTCGGGAATACTGCATCAATTTGGAACGAGGCAGAAATTAGCGACCAAATTGATCCTATGCTTGAAATTGTAGCTGTTTCAATTGTTGATGAGAACGGGCAGGATGTTAGTGGCAATGGAACGCTGTCTACTACTGATAATCATGTTAAGTTTGCATTAAACAAGCAAGCAGGTAGTTATCGTTATCTGGCAGGCCATACGTATACGATGACGATTGCAACCAAGATTAAGGGCTCTGCAACAGATGCAGAATTGTCTACTTACCGTGATGCTGGAGGTATTCAAAATCAAGCGACATTTATTTTTGCAGATGGAAGCAAGATCAGTTCTGATACAGCAACAGCCACACCACCGGCTAAACCAATTGATCCAGTAGACCCGATAGACCCAATGAAACCAGTAACACCTTTGGTTCCATCGGCGAAACCAGAGCTATCACCAACACCAACAGCGCCAAAAACAGGTGATGAAACAAGTACGGTGATGGCACTTATCAGTGTTTTATTCGCAACAGTGGTATTGTGGATGGCTAGAGGTAGAAAAAATCACATCTAGAAGAAATGGCGAAAAAGAAGCTATGAGTATTCATAGACTTCTTTTTTTTGCCAAAGAGCGACAGTTGTATGAAGAAAGGAGTATGCCCAATAAAAACAAGGAAAACAAAGCTACTGATAAGCCTAGCCCTGTTTTACAGGGTACTGACCGGATGATGGACGACCTAACAACGATGCAGAGGAGCCAGCGTAAAAGTGGGTGATATTGGCTACTGCCAATGCCAACAAGAATGGTGAGACCCCAGATTTATTCTACTTAAACACGATCGACCTTGGTGAGAATTAACAAGGAAAAATCATTTGAATTATCTGGAAATGTGGTAAAACAGCCCAATTTGCAGTTGATTATTAAAGGCAGGTAAACTGACGGAAGCACAGAACAGAAAGAAATTAAGTTGGGTGAATGGGAAAAATAGATTCAGTGAGATTTTCGATGCCGTTTAAGAATAATGGAGCCGTGAATGGTTTCCATCGTCATGGGAAAACCATCGGAGCTGATAGACAAACAAAATTTGGATAAAAGGTGTCGGAAGGAGATTTCGCAACTTCTGCCCTTTTTGAAAAAAATTCTTGAAAAAAATTCTCTCTAACAGTAAACTTCGGGTATAATGAGAATATTCATTAGAAGCTGACGAAAGGAGGAGTAGCATTTTGCCACCTTTTTTAAAAAGACAGGCAGTTAGGTATCCGATTTACATCCTGATTGTAATCGTTCTGGCGACAATTGGTATACTTGCGTTTCACAACAAAATTTTAGCTGGTTTGGCTTTGATTTTGTTTGCTGTTGTTTTCTTCTTTATTTTCCGGATGGAACGGCGTTTAATGCTTGAGGCAGAGAACTTTGTGATTAATTTCTCACAGCGTTTCAATGAGGTCAGTGAGGAAGCAATTGCTGCTTTACCAATTGGGGTTGTTTTATATACAGAAAATTTAACGATAGAATGGGCAAATGAATTCATGACGAACACCTTTGACCAGAAGG
>JAVBKE010000083.1:0-13600 GCA_031554185.1 Caryophanales bacterium | reverse complement strand
GTATTATTAACGATCATTTGTACAATTAACGCAACTTTAACGACCATTCTTTTGTCTTTTTCGTTAAAATCAACCAAGCACGCGGTTCTGTGACGGTTTCGGAAAAATCCGTCACAATATCATACTCATGTTGATAATCGCCTACTACCCAAATTGGAATTTCATATGTTAACCTGGTTTGTTCAGGACTTGTCAGTGAGAACAGAATTCCTTCGCTAATTAGCGGCGATAATTTCATCATTAGCTCCACTGGCACACCTGGATAATTCCCTTTTCTTGATAAGCCTAATAGTGATTTTTCTTGGCGCAGACCATTAATTGTCTCCGCAATGATTTGCCCATAAACTGAGTAGAACAGCCGGCTACTGCGGAAATATAATTTATGAAACGAGTCATTCGCATCAGAAAGATATACCCAGTTATTATGCATTTTTGGATAAAAGGGTGCACGCAAATGCTTCTTCATATGCTCCAAATACAATATTTCTGAAAGCTCAGCTGTCGACGTATCCTCCAAATTCTCACGCAACTCAAAATCCATCCAGCTAAAATTACTGTAGTCTACATGGTCTTCCCAATTGTAATGCAACAAATCTAGATGGGCAATAAAATCCATCCGCGTATTCGTGTCAAAATCATTGACATGATCGAGCCTATGATTCAGCAATAAAATATTTGGCAATGTAGGGCATACGACTTTCATAAATGTAGCCACATCCCAACCCAAACTGATGACAAAGCGTTCTTTTTCCTGCATATGCAAATAGACAAATTCTTTCTTTGCAATCTTCAATTGAGACCACCTCTGGGGGAATAGTTATTAAACTATTGTAGCACAATTCATAGGAGTTTTTCTGCTGTTTTTTGACTAATTTTGTTGTTTTTCCTCTGAAAAAGCCAGTATTGCTTGTTGTTCCAAGGCAATCACTTGATGCTTATATGAGGAAAAATGATAGCAAAATAAATGATGATATGCAGTGCATACAACGAATCTTTTTATTGATTCACATCGCTTACCCAGTCTACTCTAGACGTAAATGTATATAAAAACACCTTGGCAAATGGACGGACCATTTTACCAAGGCGAATTTATGACCAATGCTACTGATAGACTAATAAAATCTTGTACTTAGATAACGACCTACTCCCGAGATGCTACCACGACGGCCGTATATAAACATATTGCACGCCAGTTGAATAAGTGACCCCGGTAGTATTCATGTACCCTTCCTTTGTGATGGTATACGGGTATGTACTATTTTTTGCAATAGTGATCGCTTCGGTATTGCCAAATTCATTCGTTTGAACCGTTTGCCCATTCACTTCTACAGTAGCACCTTGGACAGGTACACCTTGGTTATCTCGCACATTGAATGAAATTTCGGCTTCTTCTGCAACTGGTGTTATCGGAAGAGGTTCCAAAATCACATACTCATATATAACCTCCTGCTCACTTGTTACATACAGTACACCAGTTGCATCCTTGTATCCTTCTTTTGTAACCGTATAAGAGTATGTCCCATTTTCTGCAACAGGAACAGCCTCTGTCATCCCATTTTTATTGGTTGTATACGTTTGTTCATTGATATGCACAGACGCTCCTTCAGCAGGCGCTCCATATTTATCGTAAACATTAAACGACACTGCTGTATATTTATCTAACTGAATGTTGTATGACATATCTTGAGTTACATTAACGGTTTCAACACGAGTTGTATAACCTGGCTTTGAAGTCTCAACAGTAACCATGCCAGATTCAATCAGTCCTAAGCTATAGGCACCGTACATATCGGTTGTTGTAACCTCACCACCAGCACTTACTGTTGCACCAGCAACTGCTGTTCCAGTTGTATCTGCCACAATACCCGACAGCGTGTAAGCCTTGTCAGTACCGCTTGCAAGCGTGAAGTTTTGCTCTACGCTCGTCCCTGCAGCTGTTGCAACAGGCACTTGTTGACTAACAAAGCCAGACTTAGATACTTTCACATCCGCCATACCTGTCTTCACTTGAAGTAACACATAGAAGCCGTTATCATCCGTTGTTACTTCATAACCGTCTATAGGCGTACTTACTGTTGCACCTGGCACCGGAAATCCGTTTTCATCGATAACGTATCCGTGTACCATTGATATAGAAGGACCAGTGAGTTGTAGCGTTACTTCCTCATTAATACTTTGCCCTTCAGCTGTAAAATAGACAGTTCCTGACGTTGGAATACTACTTGCACCAGTTACAGTATAATTGTAGCTAGCTGGTGCCTTAAGTGAAATACCCTCTGTATTACCATCTTTATCTGTAAGATAATTTTGTCCATCAATCATGACAGTAGCACCTTCTACAGGTTCTGGCTTATCCCATTTGTTATCTTCAATATGGAAAGATACCACACTATCGCCTACTTCCTGACCAGACACATATGAAAAAGATGCAGTGCCAAGATCAGTACCATTCACCGGTACATTGATATTATCTGGAATCCCATACTGAGGTGCCAGAATTCTCGGTTGTACTGGGAGTTCCGCGAATGTTCCTGCCGGGTTGTTCATCACCTTCTCTTCACCGTTCACTGTAGAGGCTAGTACCTCACCATTCAGATCCAAAGCCACACCAACTTGATTTGTGATGTAGTCTTGATTTGTCCCGGACGTTCTTACTGCTTCCGCTGGGTAGAGTTCCGATCCAGTTTGTCCATCCATACCGTCACGTTCAATGACCGACTGTGTAAAAATACTACTCAGATCAATGGAATGGATAATAGGGAACTCTTGCCCGGTCTCTGCATCTCTGAATGTAGTTTTGACCCAATACTCGCCGTTCTGACTAATTTTATTGTCACCACCATAATTATCAAGATCATCGATATAACAAACTTGCGATGTTGACTTATTTGTTCCATTTATGCTTGCTTTATCAGCAGCTGCAGTTGTGCTGTATTTCTCATCAAATGCCGTTTCGGTAGCATAGGATTCATCTTGACTAACCGGTACGCGGAACCATTCAAGACCAGTGTCTCTGTCTCCGTCTTTTGGTAGTGTCCTAACCATCAATCGCATCGGGCTAAAAGTCGTCGTCTCCTCTGGTAGAATGACAAAATCTGTTCCCCTGCCCGCTGCAGCACTCACTTTAGGTACTGACAACATACCGCTAGATATCAAAACAAATACAAATAAAACCTTCATCATTCGCAGCACAAACCTATATTTAGAATGTTTTTTCTTGTTCATTTCCACACGCTCCTTTTTATCTATTTTTTCTACCTCAAAACCTTGTGAAATAATTCTTAAAATAATAGCCAGCGAAAAGCACACTAAACTTGTATTATATGATATACTCACAAGTCATTTCAGTATCATTCAAGAAAACAAGTCTCTAAACTTCTCCCCTTGACACTGCCATCCTAAAATGGAAATGTTAATTATTTTGGATTATATACCCCATTTCTCCTACTTGCAAATGGAAATCAAGCATAAAAAAGCTGATAAAATTATCGATTTTCTGGGTTGTTAGGTGATTCCAACTACTGATATCCATACAATCCCATGACATAATAACATGACTTAAGAATATTATTCCGTTGCGATTATCTATATTTAGCCCATAGTAACTTCAGACTACCACTATACTATTGTACCGACTATTCTAAAGGTCATTCAACTGCTTGCCTATCAAAAAAACGCTATCAGGGCCCCTTGCTCCCAGTTTCACAATCAATTAACAAACCCAACCATTAGGCCACATCACTTACTCGGCAGTTTATCCAAATAGCTAATCAATTCTCAATTATCCTGATATACTAATCGAGTCGGAGGAGGGTTGCCTCTCCGACCTCTCAGCCGAGTAGCCCAAAGGAATTTCACCTGTAGGCTCTCACAGAACCGTACGTGAACCGCTCGATTCATACGTCTCTTATCATTCAACCCTTTAGAGTAACATTCCGAGAACCCAATGTGAAAACATGCTGGGTTCTCTTTTTGCAAGTTCACTAAGCCATTTTTCAGCACGTCTACGGTGTCCTCTAAATCTTTTGTATTTGCAGATTGCCCATTTTACCAGGCGGCGATTTAAGCAATCAATCGTCTACTTTACTGCTGACGGATTATGTTTTGTAAAATAGTTTAACCATCCTCTTACAGCCCGGATTTATTATTTCCGCTATTATTTCTATCTTGCTTCCAGTAAAACTGTGAATTCGCATTGCTTTTATTTTATCCCTGAAAGATTTTGCAGAATTTTTACTTGCCGATGGTAGAAATTTGATTTGTAACCTTCCTAGCCTGTCTTTTATGAATATTCGTTTAAATGTGTATCCTAAAAAGTCAAACTCTGTAACCGGATAGTCTTTTGTCCTATCTTTGTCTTTACAATACACAATGTGCCACTCTGTCCCCAACTGTTGGAATACCAAGTCCACGTTTTTCTCCAGATTTCTTTGGTATTTCTACCAATTTTACAGGAGGCGGAATATAGCTCCCTGAACTCATCCTATTCCAGATTTTATAAAGATTTCCCTTAAGGTCTGATTCAAATTCTTCTATTCCTTGTCCGTCAATCCCAGTGCTCCCTCTATTCAACTTTACTTTTTTGAATGCCATCATTACAACTTGCTTAGATATCCTGTATGGTTTGTTCTCTTTCATTAAATCCTCCTGCTTTGCAGTTGTTTTATGACTTTGAACTGAATGATGATGTCCCTTTGCTCCATTGCCATTACAGCAACTTCTTCACTACTACGAACATCTCCGCCCCTGCACTGCCCATTGCTATTTCGACCTTGTCTTTCTGTGACTTGTGTCTTTTCACTTATCATGGCAGTTCAGGGTCCTGTGTTTCATACCAGAGCCTAATATGCACTCATGCCGCCTTCATACCGTTTGCCTAGCAGTCAGCAATTCAGGTTTCTTCTGCTCTTTTCCCTGCCGAGTGATGACCAGCAGGTTTTGACATAGTTTTATGCTATCGATACTTCTTCAGCGGTTCACTTGCGTTCATCTTTGCCTATTTCACATGATTGCTTTGTCTCAACCTTTTCCCTTAACGCTTACTACCACAACTCTTAATTGCAGCAGCCAAGGGCTGTTTGACAGGTTTGCCTGATTCAATCCCCATCGAGGGGCCTACCCTCATCTCTCTTATGCCTTTCACAACACACTACCACCGTACGTACCGTTCGGCATACGGCAGTTCAATAGCTTGAGCGCAATACCTTGTAGCATTTGGCTATATTTTTATAACCTAATGTTTTGAGGTACTTATTTGCTAGTGTTGTAGTAAGTATCTAGCTAAGCGCCAGTAACCTTTCCTCGTGTTCAACCACTGCATTTGTTGTCGCTGTAGAATTTCTTTTATCCTTCTTGACAGTGACCGCAAGGCCTCCTCGGGTAAGAACAATAACTATCCTCCATGTCACTGCTACATTTACATCTTGGAATCCGGGTAGTATTGGACTTCATTTTGTATTGCAAACTCGTCCACTCCTTCGATGCCTTCTATAATAGTTTCTATTCATCAGTGCGGGATTTTGCCTCCAGCTTCCTTCAGATTTCACTTCACGGTGAACAACCTTGCTCTTGGCTAACAGTTTCTACTACCAAGCCTTCGTGAACTTTCACCACCTAGTTATTGCCCATACCGGGCGTACAAAAAGAGCTACGCATAAGAAATTCCTCTTTTGCGTAGCTCTTGTATTACGATAGAAACGCTGACCGAAACGTCAGTGATAAACATGACAAATCAATTTCTCAAATAATGTTAGCTCCTACTAAACTAACAGGACACTTTCCATTTATACTGAGCCCTTTTCCTCCACCAACAGCTTGGTAGTTGTCCCTTAAAGATTGGAAGACCAGTTCCAAGTCAATCGATGTCGATTTACTTTTGCATAGAATAAACTGATATCCCTCTTTTTGCTTTGTTTGCAAGAGACAAACGAGCGGTTCTTCACAATTATTGACCAACTTCATAAGAATTCTCAAATCTGAAAGTCCGAACCGGTCATCAGCAAACAGAGCGAAATTATGCTCATCTTTGGTCTGTACTAGCCGAACAAATTCATTTTGTAAAACCATCTGGAGTAATGCCTCATTTTGTTCAGAAAGAAGATTATTCTTCCCAATCAAATGACTAAGGTCCTCGTAGACAGTCACCTCATTTGATGTCGTTAACTGACAAATTTTCCGCTGCAGCTCGAGCGTTTCTTGCAAATAGCTGGCAAGCGCTTCTCCAGCAGTAAAGAATAACCGATAACCGCGTGGAATCTTTTCAAACGAAAGCAACTTAACTAGCTGTACATAGCGTAAATTATCAAAGTGTAAACATCCACAAGGGATCATATCATCTAACGATTCAATGTTGATCACGCGAACGGGATCTGAATACAGGGGATTATCCTCTATACCATGTAAAGATAGCTCATTTTTAGGAATCATATGAACCTCAATATTCTTTCCCGCAAAAATAAGCCGGTTCACCTCGGCCTCAATCGTAGCAAGGATTTCGTTTGTTAGCGATTGTTCCGTTTCAAAGTCTAAGTCGCAATAGTGATCATAGACGTGGTGCGAAGTATTCACCATTTGATAGTTTTTCTCAAAGATTGCACTAACAAGGTGCTGTGCATCATGAAACTGAATCCGGCGCCTCCGGTCTCTGCTGTCTATTACACCAGTTACCATTGTTTCATTGATAGGAGCAGCCAGCTCATGAATGATTTGGTTGCCTTTTTTGATAACATTTAGCACAGGTTGACCGTTAATTGTCCCCTTATCAAAATCCATGGCACCCCCTGTTGGGTAGAAAGCTGTTTGATCTAGGATTAGGCTGTAACGCTCACCATTTGGTTCACAGCTGAGTATGGTTGCTGTGAAGCTGGTGGATTCGATTGAATCGTAATATAACGGTTTTGTCATGATTGCCCTCCTCGCGTTATTCGCGGTCTATATACTGTAGGTTCTAGCACATGTCTACCCAAACATCATAGCACTTTATAACGCCATTTGATAACGATCACTAAGATAAGAAAAAAGCACTCGCATATCTAGGACTAGCCTGTCACACTAGCATCACACGAGTACTTCATAACAACGTACCAAACAACAATGCCGAACGTTGGACTACCGCTTCAAACGCTCCATGCATTACTTCTCCTTCTCCACCCGTCTCTTCACAATCGCCTGATAACTATTATTTTGATAAGGATATTGCTTTCTGTATAACCGCTGTCCAGTGATTGCAAATACCAATGCAACCACCACAAATCCCCAAAAATCATGAAAAAAACTGACGACCAGAAACAGCGCACTGAGGAAAATACAAACTTGAGTTAACGGCTTCATTTCATAACCTCCATCACCCATCGCGTCAGCCATCATTCCAACACCAAAACAATCTAGCGAAGAAACACGGGCTATTCTTCCAAATTATAATCATACTTGCGATAATCAATCTTCTTAATATCGAGTGCATCGAAAATCAGCGCCTTACTCGCAACATATGCATTATACTCAATTCGCTCCAACATATCGTATGCCTTCCTAAGCGACTGATCGAGCACCACAATCCCATGCCCATGCAGTAACATTGCCTTCGGCACCACCTCATCGCCTGCACCCCTGACAAACGAGCGCACATGACGAGCGAGTTCCTTTGAACAAGCAGGCGCAAACGGCAACGTCACAATCTCGCCTAACTTCTGCGTAGACTCCGTCAAATTCGGCATCGACATTCCCATAGAAGCAAACACCATCGACTCCTTCGCATGCGCATGCATCACACAACCAATCAGCGGATGCTCACGATAACAAGCCATATGCATATTAATCTCCCGCGTCTTCCGGCCATCACCCTCAATCACCTGCTCATCCATATCAATCACCAAAATCTCATAGGGAGACAAATCACAAAGCCGCTGCTGCGACATTAGCGTTGGCGTCATAATAATATGCTGCTCATTCATCCGCACACTCACATTTCCACCAGCCGCATTCGTCTCATACCGATCAAACATCGTCTTGACAACCTTACACAAATCAGCCCGTTCCTCAGAATAATACATCCAACCACTCCTCAACTACAAAATTAAACCTCTTTGGTGAAAAATTGATCTTTACCTGATACCCGCGAAAACCAATCTCAGTAGGACAAAGCACTAGCTAACGCAAAGGAGGCCCCGATCAAAGTTTCCGTACAACAACCTGCCTCCGTAACCGCTTAGCCTCAGTAAGATCAAATGAACTACTATCCGCCTGCATCACCTTACTCGCCGCTGAGGCTGAAGCCATCGTCAGTATCTCCTCAATCGACTTTCCCTGTGCTAGACAAGCGATAAAACTCCCAACAAAAACATCGCCCGCTCCTGTGTCATTCTTTTCAACAACATCCGGTGGTGTCACTTGATAAATATCACCTTCATGTAAGCAATAACACCCGAGCTTCCCCATTGACGCCACGATACAGCCTACCTGATCTGCAAGTGCTCTCAACACAGCAACTGGATCTGTCACTTCGTGCCCAACCAGTTCTAGCAACTCATGCTCATTTGGCTTAATGAAATCAACACCTAGCTTCACTGCAAGCTGCAGTGCTGGCCCCGACAAATCACAAGCTACAAAGCAACCACTTCTGGTGACGACTTCTAGTAATTCCTGTAGGTAAGCTGCCGGGTAACTCGGTGGTGGTGATCCTGCAATGACGACAATGTCCGCTATTGCGACTCGCTCTTTTACTTTGTTCATCAGTGCTTGATGACTTAGTTCACTAATCTCAAAGCCTTGTTCCGTAATCATGGTACTGCCACTTGTTTCGCTATCTGTAATGACAATACATTCCCTTGTTGAAACGCCATTCTCAACAATAAAATCATGTTTAATGCCTTTCTGCTTTAATATCGCTTGCAATTGCTCAAGGTTGCGTGACCCCGTAATTCCGAGTGCCAGGTTTGGCACGCCAAACCTGCTCAGAACATGTGAAACATGAATCCCTTTCCCGCCACAATCAAACGACACTGCTTTAATTCGGTTCGTTTTCCGCTTTGTCAGCGTTCCATCTACGAGCAACAACCGATCAATCGCTGGATTTAATGTGATTGTAACAATCAACTAGTTCACTCCTTTTTTGCATACATCTACTGACTGCCACTTTCTACAAATCAAGATAAGCTTTTTTTAGAAAGATTGCTCATTGCCGCTTTCGGCTAAAGCTGAGGCGCGGCATTGCGCCTCTTCATAATCTGTAGGTAGAAGACGAGGAGCGCGACCCAGCCCGCTACAAGTGCGATTCCAAGTACCGAAAAGGACGAAGCCTCCGCGAAAACGTAGCGGAACACGGGGTATTCGAGTGTGCTCCAAGAAATGCGTTGGCCTGCCTCGAGTTCTACGGCACCCGTGTCATTGGCGAGCTTAGTAATCGTATCGGCAAATGAAGTTGCAATCAAAAGGAAAATTGGTGTCGTTACCACACTGATTGCTAGCATTCTTAGCAAGTTTCCACCAGTCACAATCAGTGCAGGCACAGCTAATGATAAATTGATGATACCGGCAAATGGTAAGATATTATTCCACGGCAAGATGAGGGCAAAAATAAGTGTCACGGGTACTAGGAGAACAACTGTTACCCACACCTCATTGCAACCTGCAAGAATTGGCCAATCCAGCCCAATAAACAATTCACGACTCTTGAAACGCTTCCGCATGAACTCTGCGATTGCATCTGACAGCGGTGAAAGTGCCTGCATGAACAGCTTGGCTACCATCGGGAACAGCGTTAGTGCAGTCGCTGCTTTCATTGCTAGGATTGCCGAATCTGTGACCCCTGCACCCGATGCCAGACCTAGCAAGAAACCGATAATGAAGCCCATCACATGGTTTTCAGCGAATATACCGATTTTCTGCTTCATGGTATCTGCATCAACATGCTTGTTGAAGAGAGGGATTTTTTTTAGCATGAAGTCAATTGGCATGAGAACTACGCCGAAAATCATCATGCTATGCGTTGAAGTAACTCCAGGAATATGGGTTAGCTTCTGAATCTGTTTCTGATTGGCATCCGCAAGGAGTAATTCAACAACAATCTGAATCGCTGCGACAGAGAATGCGAGTAGTACACTATCCGAAACACCAAGCACGAGCACTGCAGTGAAGATTTTCCCCCAGACATTCCAAAGGTCCACATTGAGCGTTTTGGTCATGTTTGTCATGAGCATTATTCCATTGATGAGAATTTGAACAGGAAACATTAAGAATGCAAGCGGCCACGCCCAAGCAAGTGTTGCCATCGTGGTCCAGCCACCATCAATAATATCGAGCTGGGCACCAGTCCGTTCGACAAGCCCTTCGGCCGCTGGTGATAGTGTTTCAATCATGAAGCCAATGACGACATTCATGCCGACAAACGCAACCCCCAAGATAATCCCAGAACTAATTGCATCCTTTACCTTCATACGCGCAAGAAGTCCGATCACGATCATAATCATTGGCACAAAAATCGGTGCGCCTAAATCGAGAAAAAACTGTACGACTGCTTCCAAAGCATCCATTTCGGTTCTCCTTTCTTAGATCACATTTTTGTAGCCGCTAGGCTAACAGCGTCCTCATTATTACTATTTCAATTTTCACACGAACGAGTCTTGTTCACTATTTCTCTAGTGCAGCCATCAACTTATCGACTTCAGCATCGATGCCAATACCAGTTAGGAATGCAATTCCATTCAGCGTTGGCACATCATATGTTTCATTCGGATTCGTAATTGATACATAGATATCACATGTTTTAATATGATGACTGAGTGATTTGATATCAACCGCCTCAACACTTGCCTGAACTTTCTTATCAGCTAGAATCCTTGAAATCTTAGATGCTACCGTTTGACTAGTCGCCACGCCTGAACCACAAGCTACAATAATCTTCTTCATTTGTTGTCGCCTCCAAATTGTTTTGTAAGAAACTGTTGCATGTCATGTGCGTTATCAATTTCCTTGAATCTTTTAACAAACACTTCACTATTGAACTTGTCCATTAAATCTGCCAACAGCGAGGCCTGAGTTTCTGGAAACTTAATACCTAATACCCATATTGCACTAACCGCAATCTGCTCATCGTAACTGCCCATGTGGACAAAAGATACTGGCACCGCAAGCTTACTAACAGCGATAAATGGTTTCTTCACATGCACGCAATCTGTATGCGGAATCGCGATAGCCATTTGCGGGAACCGCAGCCCTGTCGGAAACATGGCTTCACGAGTGATAATCGCCTTTTGAAAAGTTGGCTCCACAAAACCTAGGCGTTCAAGCTTATCACTCACTGCACAGAAGAATGCAGTATGATTTGGATAAGTGCAATGTTGAAAAAATAACGCTTCATGAAATAAATTAGTAAAACACAACTACTTCACCTCCTTAATCGGCAACTTCACAAGATCATGCTTATCTACACGTGCAAAATCACACTGCACTTTATTCTGCTCAGTTGTTACAATTCGAGCCCCATCTCTAGCACCTTCCAAGATAGCCAGCACCGCTTCTTTACTAGTAGCTGAAGTTAGCTGGCAAATAGCATTTTTGTCTAAAAACAGCTCATTTAACATCAATAATGTAGGAATATGATGATTTGAGGTTGATGGCGCTAGTGCAACAACAATATTGATTGGCGTTCCTTCGGGACTTGCAATGTAACGCTTAAAAATACAAACTTGATAGTCCTCCATCACCTGTTCCTGATGCATGCGTGCATGCGGTAAATAAATATTTGGACCGATAATCATCTGACGATAATGTTGATAGAAATTCCGCTTACATTCGGCAATGTACGATGCAGGTACTGATCCACGCGTGCGCATTGGCTCAAACACACAATCAATTAAGAAAGACCATTCAATTTGCTTTCTTACAATAGAAATATTGCTGGTGGTGAAAGGGTAATGTGATTTCTCAATTGGTTTAACTTCAATTAACTGGCCCCGCTTCTGCTCAGTAAAGAAAGTTTCCACCTTTCGCTTCACCGTATCAAGCCGGTCTAGTGGGATGTCCTCTTTTAGCTGCGCAACCAGTGCCATTGCCTGCTTCCGGCTATCATTGTGAATCAGTGTATCCACCTCAGTCACTAGCCGCTTCCGCTCAGCAAAATCAAAGATTGACGGAATCATAATGGTTGGGACAGCTTCAATGGTGAGTGGCGATGTAGTAAAAATAAAATCAATATGGTCCAATGAATCTGGTAAATGACGTACTTGAAACTCACCAACGAAGGCGAAGCTCGGTAGAAGCTGTTTAAGTGTCTCCAGCAGTAATTTCGTAATTGACGTACCGCCCTGACTGACAATGATCGCTTTAAACACCTTCGTATTTGTTTCTTCTCTTTCATAAATCCACGCCTGAACCAACATCGAGATGTAGACAAGTTCCTCCCTCGAAAAAGGATGTCCGACTAACTGCTCAAAAGAAACGGCCGCTTTGGCAACATACTGGTAAGTAGAATTATACTGTTCAATGAACTGTTCAGTTAGTGGGTTTGGGATTTCAATGCCAAGTAAACTGCGATAAATGGCAGGCCGAATATGTAACATCAATTTTCCTTTATAGACGCTTCGTTTTCTGAATGTGGACGCAAGATAAAATTCGATTAAGGATAGGAATTCTTCGACAGCAGCACAGATGCTATCGCTATCGGAGATTTGCAGTGAAGTTTCAACGATATTGGATGAGATAATTTGAAGTGATAAATACAGGATATCCGTTTCAGTTAATGCCTCGTAGCCCCAAAACATCTGCTTGATTTGTGGATACTCACTAAAACCGAGCGACTCATATGGCGCGATTTTGAATGACCACTTATCCGGAAATACTTTGGCGCGGCAAATGATCATTAAAAGAATGTAAGGCAGTTCTTCTATCCGCTCATCTGACAGCGAGATTTCAAGTGTTCTTTCCACTTTTTCTAGACGCTGCTTTAGAATGAAAACCTCTGCTGGCTGGACAAGCTTCTTTTCTACAAGCGTGCATTTCCCGAGCGGTACACTGATTACTTTCCTTATCTCAGATACAAGTAGATTTCTGAGTAAATACTCTGACCCTGTGATCTTATAGCCACTAGTTCGGCTGTACTCAATATGAAGCTCATCGCTTGGAAGATTCCTTCGGACCAGTTTGATATCGTTAATCATTGTGTTTTTACTGACATAGACAAAGTCGGCAAGCGACTGAAGTGTGTGGTAATTAGCATCTGTTAAGATTTTGATGATAACAAGTGAAGCTCGTAGCTCGGATGTATAGAAAGGATAGATGCCCGCCTGACTCGCAAGAAGCTTGTACCCCTTTGCACGTGCTTCGTTCGTGATATAAATTGTATGATTGCGAATGATGAGTTTGTCTTTACCAAGCAAACCGTTGATCACTTCGAGATGCATCTGAGTATTATTGCTAGAAAGGTTTAATGCTTTAGCAACATCTTTAATTAGGACTTGCGAACGGGTTATGAGATGGCTAAGTAGCTCCCTTTGTGAACTGTTCATGTCGGAATCACCCCTACGGTTATTGTACCGTATTGCTTTCGGTAGTGATGTAGGGCTTATCACAATGTGAGATTGACGCTGAAGACGGGGATTGTGATGAA
>JAVBKE010000120.1:0-14115 GCA_031554185.1 Caryophanales bacterium | reverse complement strand
AACGCTGGAGAACTACCGCTTCGCAAAGAGTTTGCTCTTTTCTCAGCTTGGTAGTGAGCTCGATCAGAAGATCGCTATCCTTAATAGCGATGAAGAAGCAACGGCCTTTTTCCGAAAATGCACGCAAGCACAGATTTATACATATGGCATTCATCAAAAAGCAGATTTTCAGGCCCGGGAGATCAGTCAAACTGTTAAGGATACTAAGTTTGTTGTCGATACACCGATTGGCTCATTTCATGTCCGTTCGAAATTTGTCGGTACATTCAATGTCTACAATGTGCTAGCAGTACTGGCTACTTGTTATGCTTTAGGGCACAATTTGGAGAAAGTTATTTCGCTCCTCTCGTCTGTTTCAGGCGTTGATGGCAGGTTTGAAACTGTAGATGCTGGGCAAGGTTTTACTGTTATTATTGATTACGCGCACACGCCTGATAGCTTGGAGAATGTGCTACAAACCATTAAAGAGCTCACCGACCATCAGGTATTGACCGTGGTTGGTTGCGGTGGTGATCGTGATAAATTAAAACGTCCTGTGATGGCGCAAATTGCTTGCGATCTCAGTACCCAAGCGATTTTTACAGCCGATAATCCACGAACTGAATCGCAGGAGGCTATCTTTCTGGATATGAAATCCGGCGTCAATGGCAGAACATATCAGTTAATTGAAAATCGCCAAGAGGCCATTGAAGCAGCCATTCAGCAAGCCAACATAGGTGATGTCGTGCTGATTGCTGGTAAAGGACACGAAACCTATCAAATTTTTGGAACAGAGAAAGTACCTTTTGATGATCGAGAAGTGGCTTACAATGCCATTCTTAAATACCATGCGAAAGCTTAACGCAGCGATTTAAATCAGAACTAAATATATTTAAGGGAGGTTTCTAGAGAGATGACAGATAAAAAGCCTTCTCAGAAAGTCGTTATTATAGGTGGTGTAGCCGGAGGTGCTACTGCTGCCGCTCGGATTCGTCGACTTGATGAACATGCTGAAATTATTTTACTTGAACGCGGCGAACATATTTCGTTTGCTAATTGCGGATTGCCTTATTATATTGGCGGTGTTATTCAGCATAAATCAAAACTGACATTACAATCACCAAAAAGCTTTAAAGCAAGATTTAACGTTGATGTCAGAATTCAAAATGAAGCGGTACTAATTGATAAAGCCAAAAAGCTCGTTACAGTGAGCGACCTCACAAGTGGTGAAGTGTATCTGGAAAGCTACGATAAATTGGTCGTTGCTACAGGTGCTAAGCCGCACTTGCCAACGATTTCTGAGGCGATTTCCGATAAAGTTTTTACCTTGAGAAATATTCCAGATATGGATCGAATCATGAGCTATATTGATACACGTCGACCAAGATCCGCGGTGATTATTGGAAGCGGATTGATTGGGCTAGAGATGGCGGAAAATCTACACAACCACCATATCAGTCTTACAGTGATTGACCGCTTAAATCAGGTGTTGCCATCACTGGATTATGATATGGCTGCTGAGGTGGAGCAGCATATTGAGAAGCTTGGCATTAAGGTAATTCTGAATGATAAAGTACATAAGGTTAGCGCAACAGAAAAGGGACTCAGCCTTCAATTAAACGACACTGTTTTGGATGCAGAAATGGTTGTTTTTGCTACCGGGGTTATCCCTGAAAGCCGATTAGCGAGCCAAGCAATGCTGGCGCTAAGTGATCGTGGTTCTATTGTTGTCAATGGACAAATGCAAACTTCAGATCCTGATATCTATGCTGTTGGTGATGCTGCCGAAACAACGCATATTGTCACTGGTCAAAAAGTATTTGTTCCACTTGCTGGACCAGCAAATAAACAAGCTCGGGTTGCAGCAGATCATATTTGCGGCATCAATTCAACATACACCGGTGTACAAAACTCATCCATTATTAAATTCTTTGACCTAGTCATTGCAAGCACAGGCATCAATGAAAAAACAGCGAGCCGGTTGGGTCTAGACTATGACACAATCTGGACCTATTCGCCGAACCATGCTACTTACTATCCTGGTTCACATATGATTTCGATCAAGACTATTTTCGAAAATGGAAGCGGCCGAATCTTGGGTGCACAAGTCGTTGGATTTGAGGGTGTGGACAAGCGTTGTGACGTTCTAGCAACAGCGATTCGCTTTGGCGCCACTGCCAAACAACTGGGCGAACTAGAGCTATGCTACGCACCACCATTTTCTTCAGCAAAAGACCCAGTCAATATGATTGGATTTGCTATTGATAATGTGATCAATGGACATGTAAAGAATTTTCATTGGCACCAAGTTCGGTCACTCCCCCGCGATGGTAGTGTCACATTGCTAGATACAAGGACTATGACGGAGTATCAAAATGGATATATTGATGGATTTATCAATATTCCACTCGACGAACTTCGCGAACGCTTTCTAGAATTGGATAAAAAGAAACCGATTTTTGTTACCTGCCAAATTGGTCTCCGTGGCTATATGGCGTCGAGGATATTATCGCAACTTGGTTTTACCGTGTATAATCTCAATGGCGGGTACAGATTGTACCAAACTATTTATAAAGAGCCCCATTCCCTCAGCTGATTGATTGCACACATAACAGAGCAGAGCAGATTGTAGAAATGCAACCTGCTCTTTTTTAATCTTAAGAAAAAGTTAAGAAACAATTGATAAACTAAGTTCATCGTCAAGAAGCAATTAAAATATTGACAAGATAACCAAAGGAAAACCCTATCATTATACTTCCCCTCCCCCTTAGTATAAGTGAGGAGGGTTTTCTTGTGCTATTCAGAATAAAATTATGCAACTAGCCTGTATAGCGGGTGAAATCGGTATCAAAGTCAAAAAGTCCTTGTTAGCGCTCAATCAGCATTCCTTTTTATAAGATTAGCATTTTAATCGTTCAAAAAATATCCACAATTTGCATTCAATATTTCGAATGGATAGTTTATACTATTAGGCAGGACTACTATTGTAGTTATTAATTTTGAATTTTTCCATAGAAGAGGAGTTTACCATTGAAATGAAGAAACCATTGATTGTTTTATTTATCTGTTTACTAGCTTTTATGAATATTCCAACGAATACTGCTTCCGCAGCGGATTCATTTAACCAAGATTCATTTCCTTATAAATCAATTAGAGTAGAAGTTTCTCCAGAATTTGATCAGCCACCAAACTGGCCAGAGGAAGATGCTGATAAAGATCATGCTGGGGTTATCTATTGGACAAGAGCAGCGATTGTTAATAACACAGATGCTGACTACAGTGGACCAATTACTGTGAATGTACCTGCTGATTATCCGCACTACACAATCATGGGGGTTAGCGAATTTACTTCGGAAGAAGCATCTGTTGATGAAGGACAGGATATTGAGTACACATTTGATGAATCAACTTCAACCATCTCATTCACCCCAACGGAACCGATAAAAAAAGGGGCAACCTACAACTATGCGGTCTCTAGTATCTACGCACCAATGGACGGAAAAGACCAGCGAGAATTCAACTTCACATACGAAGTACCAGCAAAAGCAGATGCCGTAAGTGTTGATATTTACTTCCCGGTCGGTGCATCTGAGCAAAAAGTAACACCCGATGCTAACGAAGTTCAACCTCTTGAAAATGGAGAAAAACTCTATCATTATGACTACACAAATGTAGAAAAAGGCAAACAGCTAAGTTATGATATTTCTTATAAAAAAGATGACTATGTGACAACAGTCGATGCAAGCGGTGGTGGCGATACCACAGAAGACTCTAGTGGTGGTTCCAGCCATGCCGCATGGTGGATTGTAGGAATTATCTTTATTGTGCTGATTATGCTGATTGTATTCCTACTCATTGACCGTTCAAAGCATAGACACGCACCAATGCCTAAAAATACAAAGCCGAAGTTGAAGCAGAGCAGTCAGCCAAAACAAAGCCCGATCGCTGAACAGAAAAAGAACCTTAAAAGAGAATACTTGAATGGTGATATTGACGAAGATACCTATATGGATGCGCTTAGAGCTTTGAACAAGGATGAGTAAATCCATCTTGAATAGATCACAATAATCTGATAAAAAATAATACCTCGTAACATGTTCGCTGCAATAACGAACTGCTGCGGGGTATTTGTTTATAGGTTGATAGCGCATATGAAAAGCGGATTATTTATCATAAGTATCACCTAAATCAAAAATCAAACAGTTTATGAACCACCGGTAACCGGTAACATTTTCTTTTTTTCTTAGTGTTCAACTTGGAACATTTTACCCTCTTTATTTAGAGACAAAAAAAGATGGCGCTCCGATCGAATCGAAAAACACCATCTTTTCTCTATTTAATTTTACAAATGATAATTAATGACCTGACATCATAGAGCTCTTAGCTTCTTCTGATAGCTCGCCAGTCGACTTAGGTCGCTTCAATGTGAATGCAAGGAGCAAGCCTATTGTTGCGATACCAGCTGCCAATAGGAATGTATCACCAAATGCTTCGATTGCAGGTGCTAAATCCATCATTGGGTTCACTTGCATTTCTGTTGCATGTGCTGTAACACGCGTTGTCAGGAAACTTGTCAAACCAGCTACTGCGAACGATACCATGACTTGTTGAGCGGCAGTCGTCAGCGGTGTAACTCGGTTAACCAATTTCTTCGGTGCTGATTGCAATACATGTGTGTTAATAGCCATCATGCTAAGTCCCATTCCAAGACCCATGACGATCAAACAACCAACGATATAACCAACAGACGTTTCTAAAGTAATCCTTGATAGGAATACCAATGACCCAACAATGAATGAAAGCCCAGTGAGTGCAAGCGGACGAGCACCAACTTTATCATACAATCTTCCACCAATCGGCATCATCAAACCTGATGCAATAGCCTGCGGGAACATAATCCAGCCAGTTTCAAGGGCACTATACCCTTTTACATTGATTAAGAAATAAGGAACTAATGTAAACATTCCAAACAATGCAATTTGCATGGCCCAAGTTGTTAGCACACCTAAAGTAAATCCAGATGATTTAAATACTTTGAGCTCGAGTAGAGGATGTTCTTGTCTAAGTTCAACAATGATAAAGAGAATGAGGGCGATTCCACCAACGATTAACCCGATTAATGTGTTTCTTTCTGTCCAGCCATTCGCACTTTCACTAACACCATAAGCTAACATTGAAAACGCAATCGGTGCTAGAATCACACCAAGAATATCTAAAGAAGGTACGGCTTTTTTCTCGAAATTAGGTAAAAATTTAACGCCTAGGAAGAACGTTAAAATACCTACAGGTAAGTTAATCAAGAAAATCCAGTGCCATGATAAATAGTCAACAAAGTAACCAGCGATAATTGGTCCAAATGCAGGTGCAAGGAGCATTGGTACACCAAGTGTCCCCATTACTGCGCCAATTTTGTGTGCTGGTGCTAAACGGAAAACCATTGCAAAACCGATTGGAGATACCATTCCCCCACCGATACCTTGCAAAACACGGAATGTGATCAATTGCTCAGGTGTTTGAGCCAACGAGCAAAGAACAGATCCGATCGTAAATAATGTGATCGTAATCAGGAACAACCGCTTGGCGCCAAATCGATCCATCAACCAACCTGCAAGTGGGATAACCGCTGCTAAAGCTAGTGTATAACCTGTGATTGTCCACTGCATCGTTGACAGTGGTGCATCCATCTCCTGTTGTAAAGTTGGTAACGCCACGTTTACCACGGTGCTATCAAGTATTACCATAAACATGCCTGTAATAATTGCAAGCATGGGAACAATCGCTTTTTTCATCGAAAATTCTTCTTCAACTGCTACTGTACTCATGTAAAAACTCCTTTTCTATACTGTTTACTTCATGGCCGTCAGAAATTCCACGAGTTTCTATCATATCTAATTTCAAGACACAAGTCCATTTTTTTCTCTCGAAAAAAGCAAACTTTTTTCTTCTACTGCTTTCGAGGCTTGTTAGATTGATGCCTTTATGCTGATCAATTACATATAGGCTACCATTAAAATGACCCAAAATAGCATACCTGTTATGAGTATGACCACAAAAAGACCGTTATGTACTTCATTTTTTCAAAAAAGACCAAAATAATTGAACCCAACCAATTAAGAAAGCCACACCACCCAGAGGCGTGATGGCACCAAATCCATTGATACCTGATAACACTAATACATAAAGGCTCCCAGAAAATAAAACGATTCCAATCACTATGCAAATGCCCGCTTGTCCAATTCGCTTTTGTCTTGGGCTATCGGTTATTAACAGGAGCAACACACCAATTAGTAGTAAGGCTACAGCGTGAAACATTTGATATTGAACACCTGTTTGAAACGTTTTTAACTCAGAGGTCGTTAGATAATCAGCTAGTGCATGTGCTGCAAAAGCACCAAAGCCAACAGCTAGAAACCCAAACAATGAACCAAACAGTATCGCTTGACGGCTTGACATTGTACTCACTCCTAGCGCTCATTTACCATTGATTATCTGCCTTTTTCTTTTATGGCACAATCTTTTTGATTGGAGCTGTTGGCCTTAGAATCGCAGCAATTCCGCAAATTGGTGGCAAAAGAAATATGTCCAAGCCGCCTAGTTAACGACTGATGGTGCAAGCCGATCCTTAGCCACGCGATAGACAGCGACATATAAAAATGCGGAAGCTACTGCGAGGAGCCCGATAAGGACAAAGGTTGTTTGAAAACCAAATATAGCTGCTAAGTTAATTGCCAGTGGTGCAATTGTTCGCCCAAGCGTCCAGCGTAAGCCTGATGCAGCAAAGTATTTTCCCCTTAGATCTGCTGGGGCAATTCTTGCGACGAAGTTATTTTGAATACCAGCAGTCATAATTTCAGCAATTGTAAACACAAACATCGCAACGAAAATGCCAATGAATTCAGTTGTAAATGCTAAGAAAACCATCGAGAATGCGTAAAGTAGCGATCCCGCTACAAAAACGTTACGTTCTTCATGCCGCTTCACAATCATGGTAATAAATAGTGTAAATAAAATGACCATCAAGCCATTTTCCCCTAGCATCAGTCCAACAATATTTTGCGCTGATATTTCGATTGCCTCTGGCAGCTTTAGACCAAGAAAATCAAGGCTTGGCAATGCCAATATCATCGTGCCATCCATCAATTCATCAATAAAAACCGGAATCAAAATTTCCAGCTGCAGGTAAGCAATGGATAAAAGAATCCCTGCTAAAATAAACAAAAAAAACACCTTATCCGTTAGGATTAAATAGTAGCTTTTTAATTGCTCCTTCACCGCTCCAGCCCAGCTGTGAACACCCACAGGTGCCTCTCTATTCACAATAGCAGGCGCTGTTTCCGATAGCATTTTATGCAAGATAATTGTAATAATCGCCATAACAGCTCCAGCAACAATATAGAGTTCAAAGCGATAGTTATTAAAAAAGAAACTGCCAACAAGCGGTCCAAATACCACTGAAATATTCATGACTGTGTAAAATATCGCAAAAACACTTACTCGGTCTTCATCACTAACAACATCTGCAACCATCGCTTGACTTGCAGGTGCATACAGGCTCCCGCAAATACCGAGCACAGAAAAACAGATAAATGCTAACCATGGCAAATCAAACCATGGTGAAGTCGACAAAGCGAAAAACCCCATTGTGGTTGTTTGTACTGTTGCCGAAAAAATCATCATCTTTTTCCGGCCAAAATGATCTGCAAAATATCCCCCAAGTAAATTTGCCATCACAGATAGCACTTGTGAAATGACAATCAAAATCCCCGTCGTTTGTTTACCAAAGCTTTCATTAAATGACAAGATCAGAAACGGGAAGAACATCCAGAAAATAGAGTTCACACAAAACTCACCAATTAACCTCACTTTTAAATTTCTGTCCCAATCTCGAAATCGCATACTTTTCCCCTCCACATGCCTTACCATCCACTCTTAAAAAAAGCTCATATACAAAACCCACCTATTTGGTTTCGTTAAAAATCAACAAAGTCGCCCCTTCTAAACATAGAACTACTAAAAACAAAATTATCTGATTTTTCTATTTTTTATTTATAAAAGTGGCCCTATATTATTTTTATTTTATCAAATGTCTACCCTGAACCAAAATTTCTATTCTTTCATTATACGCTTCTGGCACTGAATTGTATTGACAAAAATTTACGAATTTTCCCCACGATAGAAAAAAACCGATCTTAGTACGAAACTGAATCGGCTTTTTCAAATTAAACCTTATCTTAATCATTCAGCATTGATTTCAACACTTTTAACGATTGTCTGCATTGCTTCTTTATCGTAGAGATCTTCCTGAGAAGCGCCTGCCATCACAAGATAAGTTGAATCTTCACTCATATCTATCAGTGCAATACTAAACTTCCCATCCCCTTCTAATTGACCAGTTTTTGCATTTTTACCATCAATCGTTGTCACTTCAATCTCAGATATAGTACTAGAGGATAAAGCTGCATACTCAGCGCAGAATTCATCGAAAGACATCAGCGGACTTTTCTCCAACTTATATACATAGGCACCGACAGATTGTTTGTCATTTTCCGCAGCAAGCACAATCCCATCATCGCCATTTTGTTCACCCGTAGTAAAATTCCCAGGCACTGTCAGCGTAATTTGATCATCTGTACTTGTCACTTTTTTATCCTTTTCAGCGGTTGCCTCATTGCCACATCCAGTTAGCGTAAAAAGCATCAAACAAATCACGACAATACTTTGCGTTTTCTTCACCATATTCACTCCAATTTTTTTCTTTATATCCATATTCTATCTTCTTTTTTGCAATTGAAATAGCACAAAAATATCATATATGAAGCAAACATATTACACAATACATTATTTCAATTTTTATAGCAAATTAGCCAAGATTCATGATTATCTTCCTCAAAAACGACTGACTAGTTGCTTCACGCGCAGTACAAATAGCGTTATAATAGGAGAAAAGTGAATTTTTGGAGGAAAATGATGAAAGCTTGGATTGATTTGCGAAGTGATACTGTGACAAAACCAACTGACAAGATGCGCGAAGCAATGGCAAATGCAGTTGTCGGTGATGATGTGTACGAGGATGATCCCACTGTAATAGAACTGGAAAAGTACGCAGCTGAAATCATTGGTAAGGAGGCAGCTTTATTTGTTCCCACTGGCACATTTGGTAACCAATTAGCCCTTTTCACTCATTGTAACCGTGGCGATGAAGTCATTCTTGGCGAGGATTGCCATATTGTTGCCCATGAAGCAGGAGCGCCAGCGGTAATTGCAGGTGTGCAATTACGTACACTAGAAACTAGTCTTGGGAAAATGGACATTGAAAAAGTTGAAAAAACAATCCGCGTAGGTATTGATATCCATTGGCCAACAACGCGCCTCATCTGTTTAGAAAATGCCTACTCAAATGGAACAGCCGTTTCTGCCGAGTATATGGCGCAAATCAAACAAATCGCAGATCAGCATCAGATAAAAATTCATCTTGATGGTGCCCGAATTTTTAATGCTGCTTATAGCCTAGGTGTCGACGCGAAAGAACTGACAAAATATAGTGATTCAGTGATGTTTTGCCTATCAAAAGGTTTATGCGCACCCATCGGCTCTATTCTAGCAGGATCAAAAGAGTTTATTCAGCAAGCACGGAAAAACAGGAAGCTACTCGGTGGGGGCATGCGCCAAGTAGGAATTTTAGCTGCAGCAGGTCTCATTGCTCTCAAAGAAGTTCGTTTGCAATTAGGCAATGATCATTATAATGCAAGAAATCTTGCAAGCAAGCTAGCAACACTTCCTTCTGTAGTTATTCAAGAAGATTGGAACGAAATTAACATGGTTTTTTGCACAATTGACTCCACTATTCCAGCCAATCAAATTGTAGAAAAACTCTGTAAAAAAGGGTTTAAAGTAAATGGGCCACATGATGGCTATTGGCGCTTTGTCACACATCGCTCAGTATCTAATGCCAATGTTAATGCTTTTGTGGAAGCATTAACTAATATACTAACGAATGAGGAAGACATCGATCCCCTGTTTAACAGCCGGCATGACTCAACAATTGATTTAGCAATTTCAATCGCAGAAACCAATTTAGAGAATGCCATTAACAAGTTAAGAGCCATTCCCGTTGATGAAGAAGTACCATTTAAATTTAAGTCAAATAGTCAATCAACGCTTAATCAAATAAACACTGTGCAAGAAGAAGTAGTCGTTACAAATTCAGACGGCTTTCAACCAATTCCCTCAGTAGAGAAGTGGCATAGAGAGCATTCTTTAGCAACTGCATCTGCACCTGAAACTGCAATGGTCAGCGAAGAACCTAAGCGTGTTCTTCGATATACACGTGTACATCGCAACATCAATATGTAGATCGATTTCCGCGGTATCATTGCAAAGGCAATCAAAAAGGTTAGCTATCATGTGATAGCTAACCTTTTTGATTATCTTTTTTATTATCCTTTTTACTCTCTTTTTTACTATTCAATGTGATTGTAAATGTTGTTCCTTCATTCTCAATTGAATCAACTTTAATCCGTCCATGATGCTTATCAACAATCCACTTCGCAATCGATAGTCCAAGTCCAGTCCCCTCTTGGTTGGTACGAGACTTATCACCCCTGAAGAAGCGATCAAATACCTTTTCAATATGCTCAGCCTTAATTCCAGCCCCATTATCAGATACCTGCATTTGAATATAATTAGACTCTTTCTTACACTCGATTTCAATAACGCCGCCAAGAGCAGTGAATTTCAAGGCATTGTCTACAAGAATCACCACAAGCTGATGAATCTTTTCCTTATCGCCATACAGTACAATATTTTCTGCCGTTTCCAGTCTCAATGTTTTCCCTTGGAATTCGGAAATATCAATAAATTGATCGACAATTTCCCGCAAAAGTAAATCCAAACGAAAATCACTCTGTGAAATTTCAAGTTGATTTGAATCAGATCTTGCCAGTGTCAGTAGATTAGCCACCAGTTTAGAAAGTCTTCTTGTCTCCTTGGAAATCGCGGAAACATCCGTCACTTTTTCCTCAATCGTCACTTCTGGATTTCGTAACAATAAATCTGTCCGTGTTTGAATGACTGTTAGCGGCGTCCTCAATTCGTGAGAAGCATCTGAAACAAATTGCTGTTGTCGCCTCCATGCTCGATTAATCGGCACCAGCGCCTTCCCAGACAAGAAGAAGCCAATCCCAACCACCAAAACAGCACCCACTAAATTACCAATCACCAGAATCAGCAATAAATTATCCAATAATTCTTGCTCAGAATTCGTTCCTTGGACAAACTGAACGAGTGCAATCTGATGATCTGCATCCTGTGAAATTTGCGACAGGCGAAGATCAATTTCAGGTGCAATCGTAATTGTTTGGAAATCATACTTCGGCATATTTACTTTTTCAAACGAATTCAAGGTTGAAGGCCTAAACGCCTCTTCCTGTGTTAAAAAGTACCGATCCGACGCTTGAACAATCTCACCTTTTTCATTCCAAAAAATAATATCAACCCTAGGGTCTCCTGTCAGATCAATATCTGTAAAATACTGAGATCCTCTCCAATCAATTTTTTCAAAAAAAGAAATAGAAGACTGCAGAGATGAGTTGACACTTTTATAGATTGAAAAGCTGCAGTAGGCGTAGATTACTACAGATAATACGGCAATCATAATGAAGAAGACGATGGCATTTAAAAATGTTAATCGAATCCTTGTTTTTTTAAACACGTACTCACCTACTAGTCCTCTAACAAAGTTAATCCAAATGGAAATCCTACAGAGTCGATATAAATACTCCGTGGGGGTTTCTTGCTTGTTTTTTCGCAAAGCATAGCCATGGGTTTCCCGCACGAGTCAAGCGAGAAAGCACGACAAAATATTGACACCATTGAAAGCAACAATACAAAATTGACAACAATATCATGATCGATCACAGCGCTTATTTTTTTAAACGGTAACCAATTCCACGAACAGTTTCAATATTTTTGTGATAACCAAACGGCTCCAATTTCTTACGAACATGATGCATAAAAACCTCAACGATCTCCATCGTTGTATCCGATTCAAACCCCCAAACGCGATCATAAATCTGCTCCTTGGTTAGAATGGCCCCTTTATTCTGAATCATGTACTCAAGCAATTCATACTGCTTAAGCGTTAGTTTCAAAGGTTCTCCACCTACATCAATCGGATTCTCTTTTCCGCTCAATTTCAGCGTTGCATATTGGATTGTCTGATCGATCTCCAAGCCACCACTTCGACGAAGTAACGCTTTCACGCGCGCAATCAATTCCGGCGCTTGGAAAGGCTTCACCAGATAGTCATCGCCACCTAAGTCAAGACCCTTCACACGATCCTCTAAAGAATCTTTAGCAGTGAGAAAACAAACAGGCGTTTTAATCCCCTCACTACGAATGATTTCCAGAATCTCAAATCCATCCTTTTCAGGTAACATCACATCTAACACAATCACATCATGAATATCCTGCATCGCCTTAAATAAACCTTCATCGCCATCGCTTGCAACATCGACTTCTAGATCGCAACCTTTTAAAACCTCAACAATCGATTCTTGCAACGCAATATTATCTTCAACAACTAAAACTTTCATATCCGCACCGCTTTCATTATACTTATTTTATTATGCCATAATTAGCTAGTCTGCGACAGCTTAAATTGAAGGTATTAAAACATCACTAGTGCCATACAAAGCTTAAAAAATAAAAACCTCCACAACCAGTTCGGCGGGAGGAATCGTAACTGAATATTCTTATCGAATGTTTCAGTAAAGCCTAACGATCATATTGACGATGTCCGCTAGTTTTAATGGGAAATGCTCACTAACACGAGTTTAACGATAGAATCTTAATTTTCTCTTAATAGTACCTCAAATTAGCAAGCATATAGAAAAACACAATGCATCTACTTAAGGGGGAGGGGAAAGTTTCGCATTGTGCTTTCTATTATTTAATTTTAGTGTTTCTTAACTACAAGTTTAGTTTAACAGCCATTCCTTAACTTCTTCTTAACTTTCCTTACAAACACGAGGAACTTGGCAATTAATAGCGAATGGTGCTGAAACCAAAGAAAAAACCCTGATCGCTTTACTTAAGGGGGAGGGGAAAGTTTTTTGCGACCTGAGTTTTCTCATTTATTATTTAAGCGTTTTAGTGTTTATCAACTACAAACTTAGTTTAACAACCACTCCTTAACTTCTTCTTAACTTTTATCAAAAATGACAATCTCGACTATTTTATTTCATAATATAACTTCGTAGTGCCAATGCAACTCCAGGCAGCGCTTTAATAAAGTCTATCCCACTTAATATAAAAAAATAACCGACTGCATATATGGCCACTAAGTGAATTGGATAAAACCAATAAAAAACAGCACTAGGTATAGTAAATGGCAAAGGTTTTGGTCGATACATAAAGGGTACTGAAAGCACACTAAACAATTGCGCTGAAAGCAGGCTACCTGTCCAAACTGCAACGAGAGCGAGCAAAGCTACCGATATCAATCGTAGCGGTTCTTTCTGGACAATATAGAGCAACAGAATAAGTGAAACACCATACCATCCGTAGTCAAAGATCAAGCCGATTTCTGCAAGTACGATTGGTGCAAAAATCGCCATCCCTACGAGAAAATAACTCCGAATTTCATAAAAATAAATGGCTATAACACCCAATGCCAAGGTGAAGAAGATATTCAGCATACCTATCGGTTCTTCCACATCAAACAGCAAAATGGCAAGTATCAGCCCCACTTGTATGACTGTTCCAAAAACCAACATCCGTTTTAAATAGTTGCGAACATTTCTTGTATAGCGGAAACCAATTCCAATTTGATAGGCAAACAATGGAAAAGAAATTCTACCAATGATCCGCAGCCACTCGAACTCAGGGAACAAGATCACACCAATATGGTCGATAATCATGGTAACCATCGCAATAAGCTTGATTGTATCGCTCTGTTGTTTTGACATTACGCACTCCTATTTCCTCATTTGAAATTACAATAAGCATCTGCCCTAATTGTACCATTTGTGAAAACCAAAGCAATTAACGATTGTCCGTATGCACGAAAATGCGAAGATGACTCTTACATAGCCATCTTCGCATTTTCAACCATTAAATAATAGTTGCTTCTTCTAA
>JAVBKE010000076.1:0-11675 GCA_031554185.1 Caryophanales bacterium | reverse complement strand
CGCCATGAGTTGATTGTGCAGAAAGTACAATACGAATCAGTGATTGTCCTTCTTCAAGCTCTACGCCGACCGCGATGATATGATAACCATCCTCTTTCCCATTGAGATAGATCCAGTGTTTATCTCCGGTTATCTTGTCTTCTATTTCATAGGGGAAAGTGTAGCGATCGTATGTCCAGTCGAGTTGTTCACCGGTTTTGCTATTTTTTTCTTGGTACCGTTTGAACAAATTTTTCACTTCTTCAATAGTAATCATTTGTTGAATAGATGCATCAACTAGTTGTATCGTTGCACTTTTCATTTAAAATGCCTCCGCTTCAAAAGGGTTCAATGATTTAATTCTACCATTTTCGCAGTCATTTGAAAATTGTTTGCTTTTCATTTTTTTTGATATACTGCTCATAAGTGTTTTTTTGCTAAGAATGAATTAGCGAGGTAGCACATTTGAGAAACTCGTTTTCTTTAGAGGAAAGAAGAGAGGTGAATCATAATGAATGATTTAGAAAAAATATTTGCGAATGCAAAGGCTTGGATTCTTGAGGCTGGGGAAATGATTAAAGATAGCCTGCATGATGAACGAAAGATCAGTACAAAGGCTGATGATAAGGATCTAGTGACAGAAATGGATCAAACGATCGAGGCATATTTTATAGAAAAAATTAAAAAAACCTATCCAACCCATCTCATTCTTGCTGAGGAAGGTCATGGTCATCATATCACCAATACAACTGGCACCCTCTGGATGATCGATCCAATTGATGGAACGACAAACTTCATTCATCAGAAAAGAAATTTTGCCATCTCAATCGGGATTTTTGTTGATGGTATTGGGAAAATCGGGTTAATTTATGACGTCATCAGTGATGAAATGTTTCATGTGATTCAAGGTCAAGGTGCTTTCTTAAATGATACAAAGCTTCCTAAACTGACAGAAGTGCCGATTTCTGAAGCGGTAGTGGCAGTAAACACCGGGTTCTTGCGTGATAATCAGTTAATTGGAAAAGAAGTCATGCAACAGTTTACTGCGGATGTACGTGGTACAAGGGCATTAGGTGCAGCTTCATTACAGATTGCCTACGTTGCTTGCGGTCGTTTTGATGCTTACATGTCGATGCAACTCGGCCCGTGGGATTTTGCTGCCGGGCTTGTCCTCATAGCCGAGGTAGGAGGAGAAATCACCCGTTTTTGCGGAGAAGATTTGAAATTACTTGAGAAAAGCTCGCTGTTTGTATCTAAACCAGGCTTCCATCAAGCATTTTATAAAAGTTATCAATTAAATTAACTGTGGATTGCACTGTTTACTCACCTTCGGTCGTCACGAAAAAATAGAATTTGTCATCGATTTATAATAACGTGTTTGTTTTTGCTCTATTTTGGAGAAAAATAATAGTTGAAATAGAAAAACTCACGATCGCTAAGTAGAACGACAGTGAGCTTCCTTTATTCTTGATCGTCAGTCTTAGAGAGTTTTCGCTTTAAAAGAAAGCTTAATCCCATGATGAAGATCCAAAGGGTAAAGCTGAGTGAGACAGTTTCTGTGGAACCGAATGCAAATGCTAGTCCTAAAAGTACTAGACTAAATGCGGCCATAATAGCAAGCGATAAGAAGAGAATTCTTCTGGATTTTCTAGTCAATTGGTCAACTCCTGATCTTTTTTCTTTATTTTAAACGATTTTTGCAGTTGAATCCACTAAGGTATGATATAATTTACAGGTTATTTTAAAAATAAGAATGATTATTGGGAAAGTTTTTCAAAAGCTTTCTTAAAATGAAGGAGAAATAAATTTGAAGTTAAGAGAAGATATTCGTAATATTGCCATTATTGCCCACGTTGACCACGGCAAAACAACACTTGTGGATCAACTATTAAAACAAGCAGGAACATTCCGTGTCAACGAACATGTTGAAGAGCGGGCGATGGATTCCAATGATCTTGAAAGAGAACGCGGAATCACAATTCTAGCAAAAAATACTGGAGTAAACTATAAAGAGAATTGGATTAATATACTCGATACACCTGGACATGCTGACTTTGGTGGTGAGGTAGAACGGATCATGAAAATGGTTGACGGTGTTCTCCTTGTTATCGATGCTTACGAAGGCTGTATGCCACAAACTCGTTTTGTATTGAAAAAAGCACTTGAACAACACTTGCAAGTAATTGTCGTCGTTAACAAAGTTGACCGTGACTTTGCACGTCCTAAGGAAGTCGTTGATGAAACAATTGACTTGTTTATCGAATTAGGTGCAGATGATGATCAATTAGAATTCCCAGTCATCTATGCTTCAGGAATTAATGGTACATCAAGTTTGAGTGATAATCCTGCAGACCAAGAGGAAACATTAGAGCCTTTGTTTGAGAAAATCATGGAAAGTATTCCAGCACCAGTAGATAACCGCGAAGAGCCACTACAATTCCAAGTTGCGTTACTCGACTATAATGACTATGTAGGTCGTATTGGAATTGGTCGTGTCTTCCGTGGAACAATTAAAGTTGGACAACAAGTTGCCCTTATGAAACTCGATGGAACGGTGAAACAGTTCCGTGTAACGAAAATGTTTGGGTTCCGTGGTTTAAAACGGGTTGAAATTACGGAAGCTTGTGCTGGAGATTTGATTGCTGTTAGTGGGATGGAGGATATCAACGTGGGTGAAACGGTTTGTCCAGTTGATGCACAAGAGCCATTACCATTGCTTCGTATTGATGAACCAACATTACAAATGACTTTTGTAACGAACAATAGTCCGTTTGCAGGTCGTGAAGGAAAATGGGTTACATCACGTAAGATTGAAGAGCGATTGATGAGCCAATTGAATACAGATGTCAGCTTGCTGGTCGATCCAACTGATTCTCCGGATGCTTGGGTTGTATCAGGTCGTGGAGAATTACATCTTTCCATTTTGATCGAAAATATGCGTCGTGAAGGATTTGAATTACAGGTATCAAAACCTGAGGTAATCATCCGTGAAATCGATGGTGTTAAATGTGAGCCAGTTGAACGCGTTCAAGTGGATATCCCTGAGGAGTATACAGGTGGTATCATGGAATCACTCGGTGCTCGTAAAGGCGAATTGTTAGATATGATCAATAACGGTAGCGGACAAGTTCGTTTAGTCTTCCTTGTCCCTTCAAGGGGTTTAATCGGGTATACAACAGAGTTCTTAACACTGACAAGAGGATATGGTATGATCAATCATACATTTGACTCATATAAGCCAGTGATTAACGGGCAAGTTGGCGGCAGACGTCAAGGTGTTCTTGTTTCAATGGAGAACGGTAAAGCTACGCAATACAGTATTACAGGTCTTGAAGATCGTGGTGTCATTTTCATTGAGCCAGGTACTGAGATTTATGAAGGAATGATTGTTGGAGAGCATAATCGTGACAATGATCTTGCAGTAAATGTTGTGCGGGCAAAACAACAAACCAATGTCCGCTCTGCAAACAAAGACTTTACTGTTACAATGAAGCGTCCACGGATCATGTCTCTTGAGGAGTCACTTGAGTATTTGAATGAAGATGAGTATTGTGAAGTAACACCAGTGTCAATTCGTCTTCGCAAAAAGATCCTTGATAAAAACGAACGTGAAAAGTCAGCTAAGAAAAAGAAAACAGAAGAATAAATTCAAGTTGAATAATTAAAAATGAATGAAGGCTAGCTAGGATGACGGCACAAATCATCTTAGCCAGCCTTTATTCAATTGATACAGACCACTATTCCTCTGGTTTGGGACATCACTTGGGAAAATCTTTAGAAAATTCACTCCATCCCCATAGGCAAACTGTTAAGTAGCTTGTCAGTTTTGTAGTATACTTCAAATGAGAAGTCATTAAAAAGCAGCTGGGCTCCCGAAAGGAATGAGTTTATATGGATATTACCTTGAAAATGTCAGTGATCCCTAGGATGCTAGGCGTTGCAGATAATCCACATGTAGGCATGTGGTTACTGTATTTTGTCGTATTTACATTATGTGTGGTAGTCTATAATCTAGGATTCGCGAAGAAACTACCCTTAATAAAAAACGCAGTCATTTATACAGTACTAGCAATCTTTTGTACGTTTTTAACTTTTCTGGCAGTCCTTTTACCTGTTGCAGAAGGGCTATTAGTGATTATGGGTGTATTATTAATTTATAAAATTCGATTGCGAAGAGAAAGTAGCAGTCATTAGTTTTTGAAGGAGAAGATTCGTGATGAAAATGTCATTGCAAGATGCACTGTCGAATTGGTTATCAATTCAATTAGTTGTCGAGCTGCGAACGGATGATGAAGCAGCGAAGGAAACGGCAGACTGGTTTGTGGAAATTTTGCTAGAAGATTATCAGGTAACAAAGCCGCGTTATCAATATGATGAAGAATCGGAAATGTATCAAGTATTTTATTTTCAAGATAATGATGAGAAATCAAAGCAATACCCAAGTGACTATGCTGAAGTTATTTTACGCCAGATTAAAGAAAATCCTGAACAGTTTAAAAATTATCATTTGGTTAATGAGGAACATTAAGTTTTTTTGTTTGGGTTCAAATTTATATTTAATCAGTTGGCTTGGGTGTGCTTGAAAAAGATTTATGAAGCTTTTTAAAGAATTTTCCGACTTACTTTGTCGAAAAAAATCTTCAATATTTCCGATATTTGCGATTTTTTCTCCGCGCAATTCAATAAATTCTTGTTAAAACTCTCTCATAAATCTTTTACAGACACACCCTAGCTGGACAATGTCTACTTACAGAAGCGAAATCTGTGATTGTACATTACTTTCCAGCTTTTGTTTTTGTCCGTTGTTTGACTTTATGTGAAATCCGGTCTCGACACTCATCGCAAAGATAGGTATGGATCGGTCGGTTTAGTAATTTCTTTGCCATTAATGTATTTTCATCAAGTCGACTCATTTTGTCACATAGAGAACATTGTACTCGCATACTACACCTCGAAAATTTATTTTCTCAATAAATATACCATACAACTTACTGAAACAGTAGCTTTGCGAAGATTTCTAGGGGGTGAAACTTATAAATTTCACCCAGTTTATTCACTGTAGACAAATCCTTTAACAAGATATTTTTAGTATTGCGGGCTCTAATGATCTTTATTCCTAATGAAGAGAATTTCATCTAAGATTTGAACTGCGCCATTGAATCTTGACCAAAAAGTAAAGAACAAAGTCACTTTTGGCAGACTTATCTCATATCATTGGTATGGATGGTTTTGCAAGGACTTGTTACGCTTTTGGAAAAGGGGTTCAGTATGGTTTCCTTGTTGTCGAATATTTTTTTGGCGTTTGCTGTCAGTATTGATAATTTTGGTACTGGTTTGACATATGGATTAAGAAAAATTGTTATCCCATTTCGGTCATTGATTACCATTGGGATTTGTTCAGGTGTGAGTTTGCTGATTGGTGTTCTTCTTGGCACAATTGGAGCAAGTTTTGTCAGTGAAAGTGTTGCTGGAAAATTTGGTGGCGCAGTCCTCATTGGCATAGGTGTCTATGCGTTGTATAATTTTTTTAAAGAGAAGCGAATGGTAAATGAGCCTTCTGGAGAAAAACGGCTGATTCGCTGGGAAATTAGGTCAGCCGGCATCGTTGTTGAAATCATGAGAAAACCGCAATTGGCCGATTTAGATGGTTCTGGTGTCATCAATGGGTTAGAGGCAATCTTTCTTGGGTTAGCTCTATCAATGGATGCTCTTGGTGTTGGCGTTAGTGCTGCATTGACCGGTTTTCAAGTGTTACCACTCATTTGTATTGTCATTATGATGAGTACATCGTTGTTGATCCTTGGTATTCATACAGGTAGTTATTTTGCCACAAGCCATATTGTGAGGAAATTATCGTTTTTACCTGGTTTTGTATTAATTATGATTGGCTTTATTAAATTTTTTTAAAGGCGGGTGAGCGAATGCGTACGATTGGGATTACTGGTGGCATTGCTAGTGGGAAAAGTTTAATTGCGTCAGCGCTACGTAACAATGGATTCACGATTATTGATGCTGATGTGATTGCTCGTGAGGTGGTGGAGATTGGTCGCCCTGCATTAGTAGAGATTGCTGAGACTTTTGGGACCGACTATCTTTTACAAGATGGCCATTTAAACCGTTCAAAACTGGGCGCACTGATTTTCAGTAACGAGGCGATGAGGCACAAGCTTAATGCGATCATTCATCCTTATATCCGGCAGGAAATGCGCTTGCAAAAGAGCCAAGCTGATTCGGCAGGGCAAGCTTTATTATTTATGGATATCCCGCTACTTTACGAAAATCAATTAGTGTCTTTAGTTGATCAGGTTTTGGTTGTTTATGTCTCTCGGGAGGTACAACTTCAGCGATTAATGGCGCGGGATTCTATTAGTGAATCAGCAGCACAGCAACGAATTGATGCACAAATGCCTTTGGCTGATAAAAAGATGAAGGCAGATTTTGTTGTTTTCAATAATGGTGAGGCATCGTTGGCGTTAAAACAGCTAGAATTGATTCTCGATCAACTACAATAGACATCTTTTTCCTACTTCCTTTAGTGATGTTAGACTTTATCCTTAATATGTTTAAAGTCATACGTAGAGCTGATCTTTTAATGTTAATTACAGGTCTTTTTGCCACTGAAAAGCCGTACTTTATGTCCTTTTAATTTAGTTTAAGACATACTAATTAATGAATAATTTGCTTTTTTTTTTACTGGATAGGATTAATCCAATCTTGTACTTGATCTGGTGTTGTTAATAGGCCCAGTATAGATGAAAGTAAGCAATAGCCAACTAAAATTTAAAGCGACTTTTTAAGATCAATAACCGATTTTGAAAAGTTTTTTTGATTTTTTTCATAAAAAAACGAAATTTAGCTTGTTCATTGTCTTGGACTTTTCTAAAATAGGGAAGAAGGGATTTGATTAACTAAATGAAATGTCCAGTGTGTACGCATGTAGATTCCAAAGTATTAGAGTCAAGATCGATTGAAGAAAATACTGTAATGAAAAGAAGAAGATCGTGCATTGGATGCGGATTCCGCTTTACCACGTACGAACGAATTGAAGTTGTTCCACTGATTGTGATTAAAAAGGGCGGTAAACGTGAATTATTTAACCATGAGAAAATCTTGCGTGGACTCAGTTTTGCCAGTCAGAAACGACCAATTTCATTCGAACAGTTAGAAACTTTAGCAAAGGGAGCAGAATCTCATATATTGAATCAGGGGATTTATGAAGTGACAAGCAGTGATATTGGCGAATATGTCCTGAAACGTTTAAGAGGTTTAGATGAGATTGCTTACATTCGCTTTGCTTCCGTGTATCGGCAATTTAAAGATGTCGATAGTTTTATTCAAGAGATTAGCCAATTACAGAATGACAAATAAACAGCATTAACGAACGAGGCGTTTGAAAGTGTTGAAAATTGATTCACTAGGGTCACATTCTTGTGTAAGCGCTTCTTTCGCAAGGGATCATTGAAATCTGAAATGAGTAAAAGGAACGGTATCCATGCCTAACAGAGTGATAGAAGTATTACCGAAAGATAAATATGCAGTGTTAAATCGTCATAAGCTGACAGAAATAGATCAGAAAGTGGTTCATCTTTTATACCAACCATTAATCGGTGTTACTTCGGTTTCGTTGTATTTTACGCTACTTGATGAACTAAATTCAGATCAAATGTGGTCAAAGCCAAATGATCATTATTGGCTGTTAGATTTTTTTGCAATTGGAATGCCAGAGCTATTGGCCTGTCGGAAAAATCTCGAGGGCATTGGTTTGCTTCGTGCCTATAAGAAAAAAAATGAAACAAGCGATAACTTTATCTATGAATTACAAGCACCGCTATCTGCAGAAACTTTTTTTAAGGACGAGATCTTGATGGTGTTTCTTCGTCAGAAATTAGGAGACCGCCACGTAGACCGTTTGCAGAAGATTTTTTCTGATAAAAGGGTGCCCGGTGACTACCAAGAGATCACGCAGACCTTTAACGAAACGTTTGCCTCAGTTGCACCAGATGCCACTACCTTGAAGAAAAATAACGCTACCTTAGATAAATTAATTGAAAAGAAGCAATTTTTCACAAAAGAAGAGGCTGGCTATAAAAATCAATTTATGATTGCATTTGATTTTCCGCTTTTGGTTGAGACTTTACGGGGAAACTTCGTCAACCGCCAATCGTTAACACCCGTTGTGATGGATACGATTGCTACGCTTGCGTTTTTGTATCAAATTAATGTTGTTGATATGAGTAAGCTTGTTTTACGCTGTTGTAATGAGAGTGGTGTGATTAATACCGAGCAATTAAAAGTAAACGCGCGTGAAAGCTACCTACTTAGCTTTGGAAAGCCGCCGAATATTTTGGAAAAATTACAGCCAAAAGAGCATCGCACCATTGTCAATCCGCAAACGCCAGAGGAGCGTTTGTTGTTCGATTTTGAAAATAATTCACCATTGGATTTATTGACGAGTGAACAAGTATCAAAAGGTGCAAAACCATCAGCTGCCAACTTAGAAACCGTTGAAAATGTGATGATCAATCAAAAACTAAATCCAGGTGTTGTGAATGTTTTGATCCATTACGTTTTACAAAAATCTGATAATAAAATTCCGAAAAATTATGTGGAGGAAATAGCAGCCACATTAGCAAGAAAGAAAATTACCACAGTGCAAGAGGCTTACAATCATTTTAAAAATGGTCAATTAGTGAATAATGAGAAGGCACCTGCTAAATCAAATCGCCGTGCAGCTGGTAGCAAACGGAAAGATATAATACCATCATGGATGCGAGGAAAGAGTGAACAGGGGACAGTGCAGAACGAAAGCCCAGAGGAACTTCAAAAATTTGAGGACATGCTTGCTGAGTTAAAGAAAGGAGGAAAGCCTAAGTGAAAAATATCAAAGAGATTATGCAAAACAGTGCTCGGATGAAAGAAGTGAATAAAGAACTGAAACAATTCCGGAAACAGATTCTGTCAAATGAGCGCGTTCGTTATTTCCTCAATCAGCATTCAGATGAGGTTAATGATGAGATGATTGATCGAGGTTTGGCTGATTTAAACGAATTTGTTGAGCAAAGTCATAGTTGTGATAATTGTGGCACTATTGATGGATGCCCTAACTTGGTCAAAGGCTATCAACCTCATTTGGCACTTTCAGCTGGCACAATCCGAGTGAGATATCTCCTCTGTGAAAAAGGAATTGTCGCTGAGAAGCAGCGAAAGATCAGAGAGCAAATCCATACGATTCATATCCCCGCTCAGATTAAGAGAGCCCAGTTTAGTGACGTTGATGTTACCTCAAAAGGGAAATTATCAGCGGCAAAAAAGGCGTTGGAATTTGCTAGTTGTTTTCCAACAGAGAAAGCAAATAAAGGATTGTATCTTCACGGAGGTTATGGTGTTGGTAAAACCTATTTATTAGGCGCAATTGCCAATCAGCTAGCTGAAATCGGGGTTTCATCTTACATTGTTTACTGGCCTGATTTCCTCCGTGAGATAAAAGGTTCCTTCGAGGATCATTCATATAATAAAAAAATCGATTCGATTCGGGAAGTGCCCGTCCTGATGATTGATGATATCGGTGCGGAATCTCTCACAGCATGGAGCCGTGACGAAGTGTTGGGTACGATTCTGCAGCACCGTATGCAGGAGCAGTTGCCGACTTGTTTTACTTCAAACTTTAACTTCACTGAATTAGAAGAGCATCTCTCTTTTTCTTCAAGTGGACAAGAGACTGCAAAAGCAAAGCGAATTATGGAACGGATTCGTTTTCTAGCAGACCCAGTCGAGGTGGGTGGTCCGAACCGAAGAGAATAGTGTTTTGATTGAATAAGGTAGGGCTACTTGATGGCTCTACTTTTTTGATGTATTTACAGCGTATATGGAGTTTATTAATACCCATTTTTCTGCGTTTTTTCAAACTACAAGGGACGAATATGGCACTCATGCTGAAAAATTTACATTGTCGATACAAGAGACGACTTTTTTTGTGCTGTAAATACTGGTATGATGTTATAGAAGTAAAAATTTTTATAATAAAGAGGGTAACTATGCAACATTTGGTGGTTGATATCGTCGATGAGACGGGACTTTTACGAGCGGAACAAATACATTTAGTTGATCGAATCATACAATTTGCTTCACTGAAGGAAGAGGTCGATGCTGGAGCAGAAGTATCTGTTTCATTCGTAACCGATGAAGAAATTAGGCGTTTGAATCGAGCGTATCGTGCAATTGATGCTGCAACGGATGTATTGTCATTTTCTATGGAAGAGCTTGGTGAGGATGAAATAACGATTATCGGAGAAGGTATGCCACTGATGCTTGGTGACATCATTATTTCTGTTGATAAAATCAAAGCACAGGCTACAGAATATGGTCACGCTTTCGAACGGGAGCTCGGCTTTCTGGTTTTGCATGGTTTTCTTCATTTGTTGGGGTATGATCATTTAGAGGCTGATGATGAGAAAGTGATGTTCAGTCGTCAAGATGAACTGATGGCTGAGTATGGTCTGACGCGTTAAACTGGGTGAATTATAGGGGGACTTTAAATGAATGTTTCAAATGAAATGTTAATTGAAGAGGCAAAGAAGGCAAGGGTAAAGGCTTATACGCCCTACTCTAAGTTTCAAGTTGGTGCTGCACTACTTGCGGAAGATGGCACAATTTATCATGGCTGTAACATTGAAAATGCAGCTTACTCGGCGACAAATTGTGGTGAGCGGACTGCTTTATTTAGTGCAATGGCGCAAGGGCAAACGAAGTTTGTTAAGTTGGCAGTTGTGGCTGATACCGCAAGACCGGTGCCTCCTTGCGGTGTTTGTCGGCAGGTGATTTCAGAGCTGTGTCCTGACGAAATGGAAGTTATTTTGTCGAATCTACAAGGTGATAGTAAAATAGTAACTGCCCAGGAATTACTTCCAGGCGCATTTACTGCGGAGGATTTAGTGAATGAATGATATAAATAAACAAGCAACATATAAATCAGGGTTTGTATCGATTATCGGTCGCCCAAATGTAGGGAAATCAACCTTTCTCAATCATGTTATTGGGCAAAAAATCGCGATCATGAGTGACAAACCGCAAACAACACGTAATAAAGTGCAAGGGGTTCTAACAGCAAACGATTCGCAAATTGTTTTTATTGATACACCAGGGATTCACACGCCTAACTCTAAACTGGGAGACTTTATGATGAAGGCAGCAATGAATGCCTTACAAGAGGTCGATGTCATTTTGTTTATGGTTAGCGCTGTGGAGGGCTTTGGTAAGGATGAGAAAATGATTGTTGAGCGTCTAGCAATTTCAACAACACCAGTCTTTTTGGTGATAAATAAGATTGATCAGATTCATCCTGATGAGCTGATTACGATTATCGAATCGTATAAAGATCGGATGAACTTTGCTGAGATTGTTCCAGTGTCTGCCTTAGAAGGAAACAATGTCGACCGTTTAATGGAGGTCTTGAAAAAATATTTGCCAGAAGGACCGCAGTATTATCCTGCTGATCAAGTAACAGATCATCCAGAGCGGTTTATCATTTGTGAATTGATCAGGGAAAAAGCATTGCATTTAACAAGAGAAGAGATTCCGCACTCAATTGCAGTTGTGATGGAGAAGTTGGAACGACGAGACAATACTGATACAATTCATATCATGGCGACGATTATTATCGAGCGTGATTCACAAAAAGGCATTATTATTGGCAAGCG
>JAVBKE010000069.1:0-15604 GCA_031554185.1 Caryophanales bacterium | reverse complement strand
GAAAAAGGCGGGCAGCCCCTGCCCGCCCGGGCGGCTGCGGCCCTGCTATGGGGCGGGGGTCTGACGCTGAGTACCGGGCAGTGGCTGCATCCGACAGACTGGCCGGTGATACTGAAAACCCTGCTGCTGGTCAGCTTTATGCTGCAACTGAGTGCACTGGATCTCGCCAACAACTGGCTGCCGCTGGAGTTCTGCCTCTCACTGAGTGCTGCCGGTCTGCTGTTCACTCTTCTGCCGGGAAACACCCTGACCCCGACCCGGGCCATTCAGGGGGCTGCCATCATGCTGGTACTGATGAGCCTCACCTGGTGGGGGCTGAACCGGCTCTGGCAATGGCGCTGCCACAATCCTGAAGCGGAATGCCTGGGCTTTGGCGATGTCCTGCTGCTGTGTGCGTTGTGCTGCTGGCTGCCCCTGCCCTGCGTGTCCCTGCTGGCGACCGGGGCATGGTGTCTGTTGTTGCTGCACAGTGTGCTGCAACCGGGACGACCGGCATTACCGGTTGCCCCGTATCTGCTGTTCTGTCTTTGCTGCACCCTGTTATCCGGAGCCCCTTTATGACGTCTTTTTTCCCCCTGACCCTGACCGGGTTACTGCGCACCCTCGGCGGTCAGCCCGCCTGCCGCCGTGTCCCGGCACACCCGACTCCGTCAGTTTCCCCCGTGTTGCGGGGCGGCACCACCGCCTCCGCCCTGGAGTTAACCCTGGTCATCGCCGTGGTGGCCACCATGACATATCTGTATATGCCTCAGCAAAAGCAGGCAACGGATAACCTGCAGTGGGCCGCGACAGCTGACCAGCTCAGAATGGTCAGCGACGCGGCAAAACGCTATATCAGAGATAATGAAACCTCGCTGTTACAGACCGTCACCGCCGGGCATCCCCTGACGGTCAGCGGCAGGACACTGCAGGACAGCGGGTATATTCCGGCCGGGTTTGCGCTGACTAATTTATCCGGCCAGACCTGGGAACTGGGCATTGCCCTCAACCCGAAGCAGAGCGGTAAACTGGTCGCCTTTGTGTTGTCGTCAGGGGGCAAGCCGCTGACGTTTGCCGGCATGCGCACGGTGTCTGCGGATACCGGGGGCATGGCCGGATACATCGATACGGCAAACGTCGCGACCGGGGCGTGGGGGGGCTGGGAAGTGGATCTGAGGGATTATGGCCTGAGTGCAGCGCCCGGACATCTGGCCATGTACCTGACGTCAGATGCGCTGGGCAACAGCAACAGTGCCTCTGATCGCCTCTACCGTTATACCGTCAGTAACCGGCCCGACCTCAATACCATGCACACCGCCATCAATATGGGGGCTAATAATCTGAATAATGTCGGGACGGTGAACACCCAGGCGATGACGGCATCCGGTGCGCTCCAGTCAGACAGTCTTACCACTCGTGCCCTCTCTGCCAATACGATCACCGCCAGTACATCCATCACCACCCAGGATCTGACGGCAAACAACCGGATTAATACCGGGGCACTGAATGCCGGTAACATCACGACCAGCGGGAATATCGCCGCTGGCGGCACCGTCAACGGGGCCGCAGTGACCTCAACCGGCACCATGACAGCCAACGGAACCATCACCTCTGCCAGTACAGTCCGGGCCAACGGCAGACTGTCGGGCGGTGAGTATCTGCAACTGGATGCCGTCGCCACCGCAGGCGCGGGTTGTAGCCCGAACGGGCTGATAGGCCACGACAGCACGGGCGCCATACTTTCCTGTCAATCCGGTGTGTGGTCGCAAGGCAAGACTCAACTACAAAGAACTCAATGGACGTTGACTGGAGGCAACAATTACGGTGACCAATGCGGGGCTTATGTTAATTCGTCTGGTATGAGTGCGCAGGGATGGGTAGCAACAGGTGCTGATGCATGTAGCGAAGATCTGGCAGCGTGTACTGTAGATAATGTTGTATGTACAGCCGTCAGGTTGCAGTGACTTTGACATCCTATCAACCAAAGCACACCGCAACACAGTTCGCCTGACCATTTCCGACATGAGGTGCAGATAGCGTCCAGGTGCCGTCACCATTGGGGCTGACCACACAGGCACGATAATTGTTGTAGTCAAACCTGGCCTGAGACAGTGCACAGTATTTGTGCTGGCCCAGGTTGCTCGATTTTCCTGTCGCCACTTCCGGTGACACATAGACATCACCGACTGAATCACTGCCTTTCCACATACCGGATTGACAGGAAAGTGGGTGGACTCGCCCCCATGCGTCGACTCCGGTAGCATCAGCCGCTTTTTGAGGGCTGTAACCATGCTGAGAAAACGCATTAAAAAAATGCGCTTGTCCGACGCGCTGAATAAATATTACGAAACCGTTTCTAAATACAAACGGGGGGCACTTCAGGAGTTCTACCGCATTAATGTTATCCGGCGTCACGCGCTGGCCAGTCGTTTCATGGATGACATCACCACCGTCGATATTGCTAACTATCGTGACTCACGTTTGCGTGAAAAAAATGCCCGAACCGGCAACACCATCACCGGTAACACCGTTCGTCTGGAAATGGCCCTGCTCAGTAACCTCTTCAATATTGCACGGGTTGAATGGGGAACCTGCCGGGGAAACCCTGTTGAGCTGGTTCGCAAACCCCGACCGTCACCCGGCAGAGAGCGCCGTCTTAGCCACAAAGAGGAGCGGAAACTGAGTCTCTATTTCCGGGAGAAAAATACGGAGCTGTACTGCATCTTTCACCTTGCGCTCGAAACCGCGATGCGTCAGGGCGAAATCCTCAGTCTGCGCCGGGAAAATATTCATGCCCGGTTCAGTCAGGCGTTTCTGCCGGAAACAAAAAATGGTCATGCCCGCAGCGTCCCTCTGTCAAACAAAGCAAAAGAGATGCTGAAATTGATGGCCGCACCCGACGGTGCCCGCGTCTTCAGTTATTCGTCATCAGGATTTAAAAGTGCATGGCGTACTGCTCTCCTCACGCTGAAGATTGAAGACCTGCACTTTCATGACCTGCGCCATGAAGCCATTTCCCGGTTTTATGAGCTGGGGACACTGACAGACCTGGAAATCTCCGCCATCAGCGGACACCGCACACTGAATATGCTCAAGCGGTACGCGCATATCAAAACCGCATACCTCAATAAAAAAATCAACGGCAAGCGCAAGGGGGCTGATAAAGCAGACTATTTCATTCCCTACCCGGCGCGTATCAGCCAGACAGAAGAAGGGTGTTGCCTGGCGTTCCCGGATTTTGAAAACCTCCGGGTGACCTGTACGACACTCGCTGACACACAGATAGCCGCATCCGTCGCTCTGCTCAGGGAAATCGCCACCAGAATGAAACAGGGTGTCACCATTCCGCTGCCCAGAGACTTTGTGCTGTCTGATCCGACGTTTACCGTTATTTCACCACTGTAACCTGTGCCGGCCAGGGTGAATAACCCAGCCGGAAAAAACGGATATGGCCGACGCACTCAGGCTGACTGTCAATTTTCCTTCTGATTTACCACACCAACGGAATATTCCATGAAACTCATCCTCCCGACAGGGCTGGCCCAGGCCACTGCCCTGGTTCTGCTGCTGTCTGGCTGCCAGACGCCGCCGATCAGTCAGGTCAGCTGTGCCCCGTCATCCCTGCCTGCTGCCACACAAAAACAGGCGCAGACTGTGCAGACCCGGACAGCCCTGCTGGCACAAAGCGGCGCCCTCAACCAGAAAGTCGTTTTACCGGCCTCGCCCCTGACGGCCAACAGCCAGCGCGTGACCGTGACATGGGAGGGCGACGCGGTGGAGTTGCTGGCAACACTCGCCCGTCAGCGGGGACTGGAATTTGCTTACTCCGGCACCCGCCTGCCCCTCCCGGTGGACATCAGTGTGACGCAGATGACCTTTGAAAACCTGCTGACCCTGCTGAAAGTACAGATTGGCTGGCGGGCAAAACTGGAACAAAACGGTGTGCAACTGCATCTGTATTTCACACTCCCGGACAGAGGAGGCCGTCTCGCATGAAACGACTCGCGCTTGCGGGCATGCTGCTGTGCAGTCTCTTCCCGGCTCAGGCCGAAGACGCCCCGCCCGCCGATATGGCAACCTATCTTGAGCCCGGGACAAATGACCATGCCGGCATCAGCGACACGGTGTATCAGATGCTCAATGATGCCGGCCGGACCGTGGGGTTTCAGGGCGGGAAGGCCCAGCGGGCATACGAACTCAGGCAGGCACTGACCACACGGGAAGCCACGCTCAGCGCGGTCTACGATTTCCGGCCGCTGATCAGCCGCCAGGGCTACCTGCCACCGGTGATTGACCAGGCGACAGACCTGGCTCATATCACCCCCGACCAGATACGGACGGCCTACCGGACTTACACCCTTCTGGTGCCGGCCCGCTTTGTCAGTAACCCTCCTTCCTGGCGTCACTGGCTGTTACCGGGGCTCGCCAGCAACCGCGTGCCGACTCCCGACGCCAGTGTCCGGCCCAAAAACGGCGATGAAGAAGATGTCTGGCAGAACGCCATTAAAGCGGGATGGGATGAAGGCCGCGTGGCGGCTGACCGCACACTGGAGGCGAACTTCAACCGCCTGACGCGGGATTACACCGGGATGTTACGCTATTCAACACTGCTCCAGACGGGGCTGATTGAAGCCCCGTCTGTCACGGAAGAACAGCAGTCTGTGACAGGTAACCACGACCAGTTACTGGTGGGTGACAAAGTGAAGCGCATCAAAGAACCGGCCGGATTCATTATCGACAAGCACCGCTGGAAACCGGTGGTGCGAAAAGACCCTCACTGAGTTTCAGTTTAAAGGAAAAATATGAGTGACATGACCTTTCCGGCGTTTCCGTTCAGCCAGCATGGCGGCATGAATGCCGACAGTATCCGCACTTTCCTTGTTCACTGTGCCCGCCATCAGATCAGTGACATTTTCTTCCAGGGCGGTGGCCCGCTGGTCGTTGATCTGCACGGCCGGAAACAGCAGGCCAGTGAATTCCGTATCGAGCCCCCACAACTTTCGCGGCTGATGGATGAGATTTTTTCGGAAGAAATCAAGGGCAAACTCAAGTCGGGTCAGGGGGTGGATCGGTCCCTGCAGCTCAACGGCGACATCAATAACCGGTACGGGCTCGGGCGCGGAGAACGCCTGCGCTTTCGTGTCAACTTCGTCCAGGCCACCATTGGCCAGCATGATGCGGTGCCGGGTATCACCCTGCGTACCATTCCGACCGTCATTCCACAACTCGCATCGCTGGGGCTTGAACCCGACTTACTCCGCAGCCTGCTACCCCATAAAGGACTGGGGCTGGTGTGTGGGGAAACCGGATCGGGGAAATCCACCCTGCTGGCGTCTATTTATCAGCACTGTGCCCTCACCGATGCTGACCGTAAAATCGTGACATTTGAAGATCCGATTGAATTTCTGCTGGAGTTTCCGGATGCCATTCTGATGCCTGAACAGTCACAGCTGGGCCGCGATGTCCCGTCGTTTGCTGAGGGACTGCGTCTCTCGCTGCGTCGGGCGCCGGGCATTATTGGCGTCGGTGAAATTCGTGATCTCGAAACGCTGGTCGCCGCTATCTCAAACGGCCAGTCCGGTCACCTGTGCCTGTCCACCATGCACACCGATTCGGTCGGAGAGACCATTCCCCGCGCCATCAACCTGTTCCCTGAATCTCAGCGCGAGGCGATGGCGCATAACCTGCTGTCTAACCTGCAGTACATTATCGTGCAGCGTCTGCTCAAAACGACTGACGGCCGGCGCCAGTCCGTGCGCGAATATCTGGTGTTTGATGATGATATTCGCGAGGCCCTGCGCCAGATAAGCTACCCGCAATGGCGGTCGTGGATAGAAAAGCACCTGCGTTCACAGCAGGGACTCATGGCCGATAAAGCCTGGCGGCTGTACCAGGCCGGACGCATAACCCGCACCGTACTGCAGACCGTGCTCAGCTGGCGTGAACTGGAACAGCGGGAGGCGATGTGAGTGCCAATATCTGTCCCTGGCGGAATGCCTCACGACGGCTGGAGGTTTTTGGCATCCCTGTGCTGTTACTTCCGTTGTACTGCGCATGGTTTGAGTGGCCATCCTGGATCACCGTGTATGTCTGCACGGCCCTGATCCTGTTTTTCAAGCTACTGGCCATGCTGGGTTTCACCCTGACCGTACTCTGGCAGCGAGTCATCCACTTCCTGCGCGGTAACAGGCTGACCGGTCGCCCCTGGTGGTACCGCAAGTTTTTTGAGTGAACGTGATGTAAACCGTCACTGAGCCTCACAGCCCCCCTTTTCATCCCTTCAGGTCTGCCCGTCCGGTATCCGGAGGCGTTCGGCTGTCTTTTCAGGAGATCATTATGGATAAACGCACCTACCTTACCATCACACCCGACAGCCGGCCTGACGCCCTGCGCGCCGCCGGAAAGCTTGCCAGCGGTGAGAATGCTCTCGACTATGATCGGGCGCAGAAACTGTGGTTTGCCAGAGACGGCGCGGACCTGGCGAAAATTAAAACGTGGTTACCGGAAAACACCGTTTCAGGCGCGTATGAAACACAGTCCGATTTATCGCCCGCGGAAGAGTTTGCCGAAGTGCTCAGGGCGGCCGGATTCAGATTCCCGGCCGGTGAACTGCCGGAGATGGACGGTCGACGTCACCGCCACGGGGTGGAGGGGGACAAAAGCCGTAGCGAAAAATCCGGGGTGTATCAGGGATTCACCGACGGGCATCCGGCAGGCTGGTACCAGAACCACCGGGCCAGCGAAGATAAAATGAACTGGAAGTCCAGCGGGGAATACCGCACGGATCCGGCAGTGGCCATGCAGCAACGCGCTCTCAGTGCCCAGAAACTCTGGGACCGCCAGCAGGAACAACAGAGGGTTTATGACCGGACCGCGGCCAGCCTGATCCTGCAATGGCAGAGGATGCCCCCGGCACCGGCCGACCACCCGTATCTGGTCCGCAAACAGGTCACGCCCGCAGACGGTACCCGCCAGGATCGGTACGGCAACCTGGTCATTCCGCTGCGCAACGTGCAGGGAAATCTCCGTACCGTCGAATACATCGATCCGGCAGGTAAAAAGAACCTCAAGAAAGACGCAGAGAAGACAGGCAATTTCTTTGTCTTCGGCGGCGAACTGCAACCCGGCAAACCCGTGCTGTACGCCGAAGGGTACGCCACTGCCGGCAGTTTACATCTGGCGACCGGGATGCCGGTTGTGATGACCGTCGACGCCGGCAATCTGGTGACAGTGTCACAGACACTCAAAGCGGCATTTCCGGACAGCCCGCACATCATTCTCGGTGAAGATGACTTCACCAGAAAAGACAATAAGGGCCTGAACAAAGCCCGGGAAGCGGCTGACCGTATCGGGGCTGTCTATCTGATCCCCCGGTTCACTGACGCAGAACGGGATCAGGCCTTTGCCGGCACGGCTTCATTCAGTGACTTTAATGACATCCACGTATCCCGGGGACTGGAGGCAGTACGCGACCAGCTGGCCCCGGTACTCGACCCCGTTGCGCCTGACTGGCGCCTCTCCTTAATACAGGCAGCCCCCACGATGAAAGACACCGACACCCCCCCGCCGGCCCCCGTACAAGACAACGTGCTCACAGAACCGCTACCGCGTCAGCAGGTGGGGCCTGACGCCCAAAGCTGGGTCAATACCAGTGCGCAGCAGGCACGCGACCTGGCTGACCGGCTGAACCTCACGGAGCAGATGGAACACCTGTTTGCCGAAGGCAAATCCGTTAACGAGGTTCAGGCTGAGATGCGTGACGCATTAGCCGCCATTCCCGGAGAAGAGCAGTCAGGGTTGATTGTTCAGGTCAGGGCATCATTAGGCATTCCGTCACGCGCCACACCGGAGGGTGAAGCCGAATTTCAGGCATGGAAACAGCAACGGGACACGCCACCCGGGCCCGCTGAGCCTTCCCTTGCCGTCGATACCCCGGAAAAGGATATCCAGGAAACACCCGTCGCGGTCCCCGCAACGGAAGAACACGCCATACCCTCTCTGGCCGCTTTGCTCAACGCTGAGGCGACGCTCACCCCGGACGAGCCAGCAGCCAGCACAGTCATCCCGACAGCTGAAACGACGGACGCCACGCAGGTCCGTGCCGATGAACCGGCGGACATACCCGCACCGCGCGACAGACCGGAAAGCAGTCACTCGGCAGAAGATATACCGGTCACTCACACTGAGCCCGCTGACATCCCACTGACACACGGACCTGCCGGGGAAGCGGAGCAACCTCTGCCGGAGACCGATATTCCTGACGCCGGTACCCGGCCGCAGACCGGAAAGCCCGGAGAGGGTATCCCGCAACCGGATGTCGCCCCCCGGGAGGACGGGTTCCGCTTCACTTATGGTGGCAACGTCAGTGATCTGCCGCCGGATGCGCCACCACTGGACCTGGACAGATTGCTCGGGCAGATGACCCACCGCATGGAAGGCAGTACCTGGGTTTATTCACTCAATAATGAAGCTGCTTTTGTTCACCATATCGCCTCTGATCGCTTTGTGATGGCCTCTCCCCAGGCCAGCCTGGATGATCAGAAGGTGCTCTGTGCCCTGCTTACCGCCCGTGATGCGGCCCTCAGTGGCCACCGGGGCGGCATCGAAATCACCGGCAGCGACGTGTTCAAAGAAAAGGTGATGGGCCTGATCATTGAACACAACCTGGATATCCAACTGAGTCACCCGGATCAGCGGGCACAACTGGACACACTGCGTCAGGCCACGGCCGCCCCGCAGGACGGGTTGCAGCGCACGGAACCGGCTAAAGCCACACCAGCGAAAGCGGCGCCGGCACCGGCTACACCGCAACAGGCATCACCGGGGCCCACCGCTACCACAACATCACCTGCAGCACCGGCCGTTTCCCGACCGGCACCCGGCAGCAGTGAGGCCGGAAAATCCCCGGCCAGCCCGCGTAAACGCGCTACATGGGCAGAGCCCCTGACCGGCCGCTTACTGGAGCACGGCCCCGCCCCCTATCAGTTCACTGAGAAGAACAACGAAAGCTATTACGTCAAAATGGAGATGGCTGCGGGGGATAAAACCAGTGAAAAAGTGTTCTGGGGCGTGGAGTTACAGCAGGCGATGTCCGGCAGTGATGTGGCACCCGGCGAGATGATCCGCCTGCAGTTCCTCGGCGTCGAGCCGGTCACCGTCAATGTGCCCCGGCGGGATGAAAAAGGCACCGTCACCCATTACGAGCAAATCAGTACCGAGAAGAACAAATGGTCGGTTCAGCCGACCATCGACCGGGATCTGCTGATTGCCCGTGAAACACAGGCCGTGTCCCCGGCCAGTCTCAGCGCGTACGATGCCAACCGCTTCTGGCAGTTACAGGAGCAGGTGGTGAACCAGGCCGGTGTTAGCCTGGCGGTCGCGCCGCCCACCGGCCATGAGCTGCTGTACCTGAGTCCTGACGGAAAAGGTCAGCCCGCCCTGGCCAGCCCGCCGGAGAATGTCCCGGTCCCGGCGATATCGGGGGCGGCAGGCTCGGTCATGATGCATGCCTGCGACAGCCACGGGCAGCTGCTGATGCACCTGGTCAAAGCCCACGGGGATTACCTGCAGGGCGTGGTGAAACACCATGACCAGTACCAGCATGTGCTCGGTAAGTTGTGCACCGCGCAGGACGGCGCCCGGTATCTGGCACTCAATACCCTGTCCGGTGAGGGGCAGCTGAGTCCGCTCGGCAGAGGCGAACCGGTTAATCATGTCAGACAGGGCGAAACCCATTTTGACCTCTTCGTTTTTAAACTCAATGGTGACAGCCCGCAGTTTGCCGTGCCGTTGCATAAACCGGAAAAGATCCCGGCGGGGCTGCATGAGAAACTGGGGTTTTCGCAGCGCTATACCGCCCCGACACCGGCACAACCTGAACCCGCTCCGGCCCCCCGCCCGCAGGCGCAACCGACCATGCAACCCGGATGAGATCCTGATGTCACGCACATGTATCACACTGCTGCTTCTGCTGTCCGTACCGACAGTCCATGCGGCCAGCTGCCGGGCCTACGAGGCCACCACGGTCGGAAGCCAGGCCGGTTACAACACCGCCAGACAGGCGGCAGAGGCCTGGGCACAACGCGAAGGTCAGGTGTCCCTTTCGCTGGGCAAATGCCTGGGCGATATCTCAACCACCATCACCAGTCCGGTCTTTCCCAGTCTGAGTGGCATTCTGGGCAAAATTGAGCAGGAGGTCTGCCAGGCGGCACAGAGTGAAATCGACCATTACATTCCGTCGACCATCGATCCCTGGGGAGACATCCCCACACCGGACATCCCGGATATTCCGACGTCCGGCTCACGCAGTGCCCCGGTCTCATGGCCTTCCGACTCCGTCCCCCCCGATGTGGCTGACGGTCCCGTCTTCTCCTTAAACTAAAAAAGGTCTGTTATGTCCACCACGTCTGCCGCCCCCGGGGCGGCGTCTTCTGTTGTGCCGGAGATCCCGGTCCCGGAGGCCTATATTCAGGCCCTCCTGCTCCATCAGCAAAAGCAGCTCGATGCCGGCTTTGCCCGTAAATGCCTGGGCGTGGCCGTCATCAGTACCGCCGCCTTTCTGGCGTGTCTGCCCGTCATCGGCGGGCTCGGTTATGCGGTCGCCCACCCGCCGGTCCGCTATTTCGCCACCTGGAACGGCTCAGTCATCGAGCAGCACCCCACGGCCGAGCCGGCGTACAGTGATGCCGATGTCATCGCGTACGGTGAGAAGGAAATTCGTCATGCGTTCAAGCTGGACTTTAAGGATTTCCGGGCGCAAATCAGCGCGCAGCAGGACAATTTCAGCAAGCAGGGCTTCATCAGTTACTACAACGCCCTGACGCATTCCAACCTGTTTCCCTATGTCCGGGATAAAAAGATGATCATGTCAGCCGATGTCACCCGGACCGGCATGATCCGCAGCCAGGGGCGAGTCAACAACAGCGGGCCCTACATATGGGAAATTCAGTACCCCGTCACGCTGAGCCTCGACGGGCAGAGCCAGAGTTTACCCGCCCAGAACTTTATTTTTATTCTGCGCGTCCAGCGCACCGACGAGTCCCTCAAACCCGTGGGACTTGAGATCGACTCGCTCATTACCCACGACGCGCCATAACCGGACCGACTCATGAAACGATTCTCACTTACCGTGCTCATCCTGATGAGCAGCGGACACGCCTTCGCGACCGGAGCAGGCTGGACACCGGCCAGCACCGGGAATACCCCGACAACCGCACTGCCTGCCCCCCCGGAGACTTCACCCGTCACGGTGCAGACGCCTGAGGCCAGCGTCAGCACAGCCACCGCGTCCCCTGCGCCACAGGATCTGACGGCACCGCTACGGGATACCGCTCCCCCTGCGCCGCCGACATCCTCAGAAGCGTATGCCCTCGGTCAGATCGCCCCCCTGAATAAAGACCAGGTGGAGGCACTCGGGGACGCCGTGGATCAGCAGAAACGGGGCCGGGCATACCAGCCGGTAGATACGGTGCCGCGTATTTCCACCCTGACCGTCAGCCTGGCGCCAGGGGCCTCTCTGCCCTTGCTGCGTACCGCCATTAATCAGCCCAGCAGTGTCATGTTTACCGACAGCACCGGGGCACCGTGGCCGCTGGCGGCCCCGCCGTACAACGGCAACAGTGCCGGCTTTAACGTCAGTTTTATTCCGGACAGCAGCGTCATGGTCGTCCAGGCAAAGCGTCAGTATGACCGGGGCAATGTCACGGTGTACCTGAAGGGCCTGCCGGTACCGGTGATTGTGGAAATCACCAGTGGCGAACCGGACAGTACCCGGGCCGCGTGGGTCGTGGACAGCCGTCTTGACCTGCGGATCCCACAGCGGGGACCGCACGCGAAAGCACTGCCGGCCGGGGAAAGCAAAATCGCCCTGTATGACGCCACACTGCAGGCATTCCTGGACGGGATCCCCCCGAAAGACGCCCGGCGGTTGAAAACTCAGGGGGCCGTACCGGATACACAGGTCTGGCAGTCAGGGGACGACCTGTTCATTCGTACCCGGAGTGAACTGCGCGACCAGTTTGAACAGACCCTCTCGTCCGGTGACGGCACCACCCTGTACAAACTGCCCCTTCAGCCTGCTGTCGCCTTCTCGGTGGCCGGTAAAACCGTTTATCTGACCCTTTCTCTGGAGTAACCCATGGCCCTGGAAAAAGAAGCCGGCCGGGACATGAAAAAAACCGGTCTGCTGGCCGGTGTGGCCTTTATTGTGCTCGCGGCCGGGTATTTGTTTTTGTCCTGGCTGAACCGTCCGGCAGAGTCCGTTTCCCGTATCAGTCTGGACAAAGTCACCAGTGGCAGTGGCAAAGCGGCACCGGAATCCCCCGAATACCGTTCGCTGCTCACACAATACAATGCTGACAGCGCGAGGCAGGCCTCCGAAAACGACGGCAGTTTTATTGCCTCCATGCACACCTCTCCGGTACCGGCGGACACCTCACCGCCGCCCCTTCCGCGCCCCGTCAGCCCTCCCCCACGGGCAACAACCGGCCAGCGCGCGGTCATGACCGGACTGGATCCGGACCGTAAAAAAGCCGTGGATGCGATGCTGAGTTCCCTGGCCGTTCAGTGGCAACCGGCCCCGGGCTCGCTGGCCAGTGCCATGGGGGCAGAGGCGGACAGTGCCACGGCCCTGTCTGCGGGCGTTCAGGCCAGTGCGTTCAGCGGCTGGACACAGAGTGTCATGCCGGCCGTCAGCCGGACAGAGGAGAACGGGGCCACGACGGCATTTAACCGCACGCTTATCGCGGCCGGCACGCGGACGCCGGCGGTTATCGATACCGCCGTGGACTCGGATAATACCCGCTCACAGGTCACGGCCCATGTCCCGGCGGGGCCGTATGCCGGCGCGCTGTTCATCTCGCATGACATCCAGCTCGCCGGGGATGGTGTGGCTATCCATTTCACCGAAATGACCTGGCATGATGTCAGCTATCGCGTCGATGTCTGGGCTGAACGCAATGACACGCTACAGACTTCTGTCGCCTCGGATGTTAATCACCGCTATTTCAGCCGCATCATCCTGCCCGCCGTCGCGCATGGTATCGGGCAGGTGGGCCAGCTGTATGAAGATGCCAATACCCAGATCCTCGTGACGGACTACGGCGAAGTCACTGCCAATGTGGAGATGCCGGACGGGGAAGCGGTGGCCGGCATGATGATTGGTGGCATGGCTGACAAAGCCGGGCAGGTTCTCGAAAGTGATGCCCAGAAACTGCCGTCAAAACAGGTGACCGTCAACCGGGGAGAAACCATCTCGCTGCTGTTTATCCGCTCCGTGAAAGACAGTGACAACCTTGACAAAACGACCGCCATCGCGACCCCGGACAGCACACCGGTCGCCACATCGTCACCGGGACAGCTTCCGGTGACCGCCCCCCCACCGCCTGCTCCGGCAGAGCGTAACCGGGGATTTCCACGCAGATCTCAACGCATGAACTGAGAGCCACGATGAAAGAAGAAGACTATTTTGACCTGGATCTGACGCCAGAAACCGCCTTACCGGACGGACCGCTTCCCGGCATCGCATCGTCCCTCACCGTTCCCCCGCAGGAGGCGGGGTTATCCGGCTCACCCACACCAGAAGTGAAACCGGAAATGAAACCGGAAATGAAACCAGAAAAGAAACCCATGGAGTTTTATGGCCACGGCTGGAAAACCTGGTGCGGCATCATCCTGGCCGGTACCCTGCTGTTCGCTTATGCCATGTGGCCGGACGCCCCGGCAAAACCGACACGCAAGGGACAGCTCACCCCGACCGGCACGACCGCCCTCCCTCCGGGACCGGCGATGCCACCCCCCCATGCGATCCCCGAGCCGGCCATCAGTACCCTGAAACAGGAGATGGCCACCATCATGACGGCCCAGCAACAGTACAGTGGCAAAAATCGCGAGGCTATCTCATTGCTGGCCCGTCGCATTGATGCACAGGATCAACACATTGCCCTTCTGACGGCCAGGCTGGCTGCTCAGGATGCGCGACTGACCACACAGGTGAGCGCCCCACCGCCAACCCGCCCGGCAAAACAGGCATCGCCACCACGGACGTCCCGCGCCCATGGGGCCACAACGGGCTGGCGCGTCAGCAGTATTTATCCGGGTATGGCCTGGCTGGAGCATGACGGCAGAACCTGGGCTGTCGCCGCCGGCGACACACTGAAAGGTCTGCATATCACGGCCATTGACGCTGAAAAACGGGAAGTGATCACCGCTGAAGGGATCATAAAGGATTAGCCATGGATGCCATTCAAATCCTCGTCAATGTCGCCAGTCAGCTGGAAGCCTCCGGTATCCGGCTGGTCCTGGCGCTGGCACTGTCCTTCGGTCTTGGTGGTTGTGTCCTGACGCTTTTTGGCCAGACCCGTCTGGCCCGCGCCGGTCGCCCCGCCAGCGGGATGAAAGTGTTGCTCTCGGTGTGCCTGGGCGGCGCACTGATTGCGCTGGAGCAGATGATGAATGCGGCATCTCACACACTCGGCTTCGGGGAGGTGTCCTTTGACGCCATCGCCTATGTGCCCGCGTCAATGGGGGAGGCCGCACTGGCCATGAACGCCGTCCTGACCCTGCTGCGCTGGGTGGGGGTGGTCTTTTTCTTTATGGGTGTTTCACGCGCCCGACGCGCCCTGGTGGACGGTCATACCGGCCTGTCCTCCCGGGAGGACGTCAACACCGGTGTCGTACAGGGCATCGTCGGTATTTTATTGATTTGTAACCCTGAGTTTCTGGATGCACTCCAGAAAACCCTCCAGATATCCTGGTAATTCCATTTTCCTTCATGAGGTCATCACAATGCGTCACTCCACCCCTGTTCTGTTTGTTTCCACCCATCTGTGGCTGTCGGGTATGGCCCTGCGTCGCCGGGCAACCGCCCTGCTGACCACCACGCTTTCCACCGCACTGGTGCCGGCCGCCAGAGCCGATGATGATTTGTTCGGTATGTTCAACCACGTGGCTGACGGGGCAGACAGCTCCAGCGACAGCTGGCTGAAACTGGCAAAATTTGGCGGTATTGGTTGCTGCCTGATAGGTCTGGTGTTACTGATTGCCAAAAAGAAAAACCCCCAAATCAGCTGGGGCGCCATCCTGACATTCTGGGGTGTGGGATTTGTGGGTATCGCACTCGATCAGTTCATCAAAAAAGGCCAGAGCACCATCGAACTCAATCCGGTTGACGTCGGCTGAACCCTCCGGCCACAGACTCTGCCGGCCAGCTCGCCGGGTATGCCCGGCAGAGTGATTTATTCAGACTCAGTAATAAAGGATTTAAATTCTCCAGAAGGAGACCAGATATAATATACCGGCAATTCAATTAACCTTATTTTATCATTTTCCACAAAGTGTTTTTTTATGATGCAATTTGATTTTTTTCCACCCAACATGCATATCTCAACCATGATAAAAATATTGTGAAACTTAATTCTGAGTTTTCATTTTTAAATAGAGGTTAAAATTATGGAAGTTGTTACTCTTTTGCCAGAAGTACAACCAGGCGATATCATGTTCTGGAGTGGCTGCGCACAAACGTCTTACCGCGGGACGCTCACCGTAATGGACGATTCGAAAATCTATGTCACCGTGCAAAAACCAGACGCTGTAGGTATCCATATTCTTGAATCCGGCAGTGCTCACT
>JAVBKE010000182.1:0-3941 GCA_031554185.1 Caryophanales bacterium | reverse complement strand
CCTCACGCTTGGCTTGTGTGATCGGCTAACTGTTTGCGTTTCTCTGGACCAGGAGCAGCGAACTCAACCTCTTCGACATCAAAGTTGAATCCGAACCGTTCGACACCTTTGTTGTCAGTGTATTGGTTATTTCGCAAACTAGCTTTAACAAACAACTGGTCGCCCACCAGAGAGTGGCGAGCGACAGCCTCGGCCTGGCGGCCGAATGCAGTGAATTGCACAGCTACAACCCGCTCTTTCCGGCTGCCATCTTCATTCTTTCCGGCAAATTCGTTCCGGAGCAGTCGGAAGCGGACCACCTTGGTCTCGCCGTGTGTCTCAAGATCAGGTGTCTCTGCCAAACGGCCGCTGAAGATCACTATGTTCATGGTATTTTCCTCGTTTCAGTTTTCAATGTTGAATATCGGCCCCCCATCAGATCCAGTCTGATAGGTGGCGTTACACTCTGGATAGCCAGTGCATCCGAAGAAATCGTATGGCCGTCCCTTCTTCTCTCCTTTCTTTGGTTTGCCGACACCCTGTCGTCGAACCAAGCTCTTGTCGCATTGTGGGCACTGGATGCCAGAAGGTTCGGGCAGAGCCTTCCGCTCACCAGGCTTACCTTTGGCGTCTGGCATACTGGTCTTGCAGGCTGGATACCCAGAGCATGACCAGAAGAAGCCATACTGCCCCTTCCGCCGCCGCAATGCCTTGCCACAGTCAGGGCATGGGTGGGCGACCGCAATTTCGATGCCGCCCCCCCTCCCGAGTTCGCGGTCCAAGGATTCCCAGGCTGCGGCTACCACAGTGTGGTAGTCCGCCTTGCCTTCGGCGATTTGGTCCAACTGTTCCTCAAGGTCTCGCGTGTAAGCGAGTTCGCTGAACTGAAACTGGCCGACCAGTGCATCACGCACCGTCTCGCCGATTTTGGATGGCACCAAATGGCCCTTCTGCCCCTCAGTCGCGTAGCCGCGATTGGTGGTGATATTTTCCAGAATCGAGGCATAGGTGCTGGGGCGACCAATCCCAAAGCGTTCCATTTCAGCAACCAGGGTTGCCTGCGTGAAACGGCTGGGGGGCTTCGTCTTTTTAGTCAAAAGACGACCAGATACAGCAATCTGCGCCTCTCCAACGGTCAGTGCCGGAACGGGGTTTTCCGGTGCTCCCTCATCGTCCTCATCGCCGGCGTCGTTAGCATAGATCGCTCTCCAGCCCGGCCGGATCAGCGTCCTTCCAGTGGCGAGAAAACTGACTTCTTGGCCGTCGGTCTCGCCAGCAAGGCAAACGCTGCGCACCGCATACATCGCGTCCTCCAGTTGCGATGCAACAGCACGCTGCCAGATCAGCCGATACAACAACCGTTCGTCATCGGTTTCACCTGCTTCAAGATCGGCGGCATGTGTCGGCCGGATCGCCTCGTGGCCCTCCTGAGCGCCCTCCTTGGCTTTCCACTTACGGGCCTTCTCGGTCAACGGCAGACCCGCCCCACGAGCATAGGCAGAAATGTCTTCTACGCCTGCCGCATCCATGTTCGGCGCATCGGTGCGGTGATAGGTGATAGCCCCCTGCTCGTAGAGTCGTTGGGCTGTGTCCATCACCCGCTTCGGCTTGAACTTGAGCCGAGATCCAGCGACCTGCTGGAGCGAGGACGTTGTGAACGGTGCTGATGGCGGCTGGCCCCGTTCCTCGTCTTCAATACTTGCGACGATTACGTTTCGGATCTCCGAAACCCGCCGAGCAAGAGCATCATTCAGCAGGTATTTTTCGCCTTGTGCCAGGTGTGGCTTGGTATCCCACTGAGCCGCCCAACTTGCCCCATCTGAGGTGGAAAACGTCAGTTCCGCCCCAAAGTGCGTCGTAATCGTGAACTGTGCGATTTCACGTTCACGATCTACGATCAGACGCACGGCCGGAGACTGAACGCGCCCGGCCGATAGCGGTTGCCCAGAGCGTTCTGAGAGCGCCGGACTGACTCGATACCCTACGATCCGGTCAAGTGCCCTCCGCGCCTCCTGTGCCTGCACGCGCGGCATATCAATGCTGCGCGGTGCGGCTATGGCGCTCTGGATTGCGCTCTTGGTGATTGCGCTAAAAGTCACACGCTGTGGGTTCTTCAGCCCCAGAGCATCTGCCAAATGCCAAGCAATGGCCTCCCCTTCCCGGTCGGGGTCGGTAGCAAGGATGACGTGCTGCGCGCTGCCTACCTCCTTCCGAAGCTTCGCCAGCACGCCGCGTCCCCGGTCAGTTGGCTCATAGGCCAGCCGAAAATCCGGCGGCTCTATGCCGAGTTCCTTGATTGGAAGATCTCGAACGTGACCAACACTTGCGACCACCTTGTAGCCTGCGCCAAGCAAGGCCGTGATTTTCTTCACCTTACCTGGCGATTCCACGATAACCAACGTTGTCATGATAACAGCACCTCACATCCCTGCATCTTGACCACGTGACCGCCGCCTCGCCCGCTGTTGAGGCGGCTTTGCCTGTGCATTATCGTTATCGCTCTGAGCCTCGCTGTTGTCCTGGGCGTCCTGTCGTTCCTGCTTGACAGCCTCCTGCATCTTGGAGGTCTTCTGATCGAGGCTTGCCATGGCCGAAGCTGTTGCAGGCTGTCCAGTTCCGTTCGCCAACTTTGCTTCGGCTGCTGCGTTATTCACAGCACTGCGCTGCTCAGAGGCGGCCACGATTGTCTCGGCGGCCTTACCGCGTTCTGCAGAAACGAATGCATCATCCGCACTTGTGCTCGGATCGTCCCGAGTTTCACCATCACGCTCCCGCGCCAGCGTGGTCATCCGTTCTGCTGCAATTGCAGCGTCCCGCTTTGCTATTGCTAACTGGTCCGTGAATGCCTTTTGGGCTGCCTCCTCGCCCAATAGGACAGAAAGATCATTCCAATCGCTGCCCTTCTCGGTCGAAAGAAAGCTCGGGACCGCTACCCCGGCACCATGCTTCTCTGCCGCTTCATGGGCCTTGGTCAATCCGACGTTGGGCTGCGGTTTCCCGTTCGGCGCAAATTTTTCGATATGATCGTTGTCAGCCGCAATGACCATCGGACGATCCGGGAAATAATCCCGTAGTTTGCCTGCCACGGCATCGAGGTTGCCTGCGTCAAAAGCAACAATGACGGGCTGTCCAGCCATCTTGGCAACCGTTGCTGCTGTGGCGTACCCCTCCGCCACTATCAGCGGCTGCTCCGGCCGGAACAATGTGGAGATGTCTCCACCTTCCGCCTCGGCACCAGCAACTGCGAAAAGACCGTGTTTTCGGCCGCCCTTCATGAAGGATTTAAAATCCGGGTTCACGGATTGCAAAGTCCACAGCTTTCCATCGGTATCCCTACCCGGAATAAGCAGATCACCCGTTTTGAAAACACGTGCATCTGGATCGGCTTCACGGGCCACTTTTGCTTCCTGCGAAGTCTTGACGATCTTAATGCCCATGGCAGCGGCGGCTGGAGGCACGGCATCCGGCTCTGGCACAATACGCAACCCAGCTTCGCAGATGCCTTTCTTCTGACAATACGGGTGATCCGCTGTTGCGGCCGGAGCACCTTCCCACAACGCAACAGCAACCTCGGCTGTTGCCAACTGCTTTGCCTGCGTGATGGCCGTTCGCTGCTCTTGCCGTTGCGCCGCTTCGGCCGCCAACCGTGCGCGTTCTTCCGGCGCGATTTGTTCGACTGGCCCCTCTGCTTTCCAGTTAATCCGTTCGCCGGTTTTGTAATTCTGGATATAGCCACCTGGCATGCGGCCCTCGGTGTGACCAGCGTATGCCCCGCTCTTTTCGGTACCCCGATCTCCATCGACTGCCACCCGATGGATCTTTCCATCCATGATGGGTGGCCCGTCGATCCTCAGCCCCGCCGCAGACAAGGCACGCGAGAACTGTGTCTCCGCACTGTCCGTCGTGTTTTGCAAGACGCGCGCTCCGTCGCCTTTCCATTGTGCCAGACCGGATAGATCCAC